>JAFVEW010000290.1 GCA_017475805.1 Synergistaceae bacterium
AATTTTTAATGAAAGCGAAAGAAAACTTTATTAAAATTTTTAATTCACAGTGGGACGAACTCGGAATGTCGGAAGTATTACATGAAGCCGTAGATAGTGCCATTGAGATTAATACTCACTCTATGATGTTAGGAACTGCCAACGTTCGCCTAAGAATGAATCAAGATAACGTTATCGAGAAAATTCAAAGCATAATAGAGAAATTATTTTCCTTGAAATATAATATTTTGCTCAATGATGTTAAAGAAAAATGGGGCAATACCCTGCAAAACGAGATTTTGAATTATTACAAATCAGCAAATATAAATTTGTTCATAGGCGAAAATAACCCAATGGAAAAAGCCGATATTCGAGTAAATTCTGATTTAACGCGAACGAATATCAACAATTTATTTGAAAAATGGCTTAATGAAGAATTCAGTTCTATGAATTATAGCGGAGTATCCCAACAGCTTTATTCTGTGAATGAAGCCATATACCTCAAAAAACTTCCAGAAGTATTTTGGAGCATTGTCGAACCTTACGCACACGAAGCATTTATTCAAGCGTGTCAAGTTAATAAAAAATAGGAGGATGTTCAAGTGAAAGCATTTAAGTTTCTAATTTTGGCTGTTATAATTTCTTTTGTTTGCGTTAATTGCGGCTTTGCGACTGAAACAAGTTCAGACGAAAAGATTGATTTGCGAAAGACGGACGAAGAAAGACAAGCTGATTTTGATGATGCCGTATCAAAAATTCCTTACAATGTTACCGAGCTTGATAAGGTAACTTTTGAAGACGGCCTTAAACGTTCAAAAAATAATTTTACGCGATTATACCGCTCCCAATGGAAAAATTTGGGAATGACCGAAAAATTAGAGCGTGCCGTAAATACCGCATTCGATGAAAACACGAAAGATTTATTATGGGGAACAACGGGAGTCCAGCTCGCTATTGATAAGGGCGACATCATAAGCAAAATCCAAGAAGCCGTCGCTTTCAAATTTCAAGAGGCATTCGATGATTTTCTCCGCGATCTTGAAGATAAATGGGGCGAAACTCTTCAAAAAGACGTTGCAGATTTTTACCGGCGGACGAGCGTCCTGCTCCTTGCGTCTGAAAACAATCCGATGACTCAGGCATATATTCGTACGAGTTCCCTCGCAGAAGATAAAAGTATTAGCGTCATGGAACGAATCAAAACGTCAATTCAAGAACAATATCCTGACCTCAAAGTGTCCGGCGGCAAATTTGCCGGAGGTTTTATGACCTTTATGCTTCGCAAGCAAATTACTAAAATGATAAGCAGACAAATCACGAAAACCGGCCTGAGAAAACTTGCGGGGACAAGTATTGCAAAAATTGCAGGTAAGTTTGTTCCTGTTGTGGGATGGACTTTGATGGCTTGGAGTGCCTACGATGTTGCTTCAATGGCTTGGAGTGCTCCTGATGATGTCAGAAATATGCTTCAAAACCGTAACTTAGCTTTGTATAAAGATGAAATCCCTGAAATTTATTGGGACGCTATGCAGCCTTACGTCATGGATACGTTTATTTTCTCATATGGGAAATTACAGCAGACAAAAGAAGAGGCCAGCATTCTTGCCAAAAATTCAAATATTGAAGATCTTTCTAAAGGCCTTAACGCAGATGAGGCAATGCAATTCATCGAAAGAATTTCAGCTTTATCAAAAATATTAGGCCGGACAGGCTATGATGATTTGCTCGAAGATTTCGGAGAACTAATCAGAGATTCATCACGCAGGGATTTTGAAACTTTAGCCTCAATGCTTCAGCAAGGCAACAAACTTCAGGTTAAAGAATGGCTGAGTATCGCAGGGGCTAAATATTTTGAACTTTATAATGCTTTCCCGAAAGATATTTGGGGAATCTTCCCTCCCAATAAAGAATCCCTTGATGCTCTAACATGGATGATAAAACTTCCTCCAAGAGCCCGCAATGTCGCTACGCAACTTTCGATAAGCGACATAAAGTGGATTATGAATGAATTGCCTGAGCGTTATGTTTCGCATTTATTCAGCAGTTCATCAGTCGGCGGAAATGACCCCGAAAAAATCCACGATGAAATTCGGCGTCTTTCAGAATTGCCTAATATGGAAACTCGCAGACCTTGGCAAAGTTCTTGGGATTATTATTGTGCGCGTTACGGATTTTACATTAAAGTTCTAATTATTTTCTTAGCCGCGATTTTAATTTTGCGTGTAATTTTAAGTCTTCGAGGCCGTGCGAAAAAAACGAAAGAATCCATCGCGCCGAACAACAATCCAGTAAATGTTAATCATAATTTCCCTTATGCTCCGATACAGCCTCAGCTTGCAAGTCCGGGCGCACAAAAATATAAAGTCAAGGCAAAAATCTCCGCAAGACTTGCTGACGAGTTAAAAAACATAATTTGGGATATGTCGCAACAAATTATCCCGTCCGAAGATGAAAGCGAAAGTCGGATTTTATCCGTTGAAGTCGAAAATCTTGACGGAATTGCAAATTGGCTGGCTAAAAACAAGCGTGAAATTGAAGTCTTACAGCCTGAAGAACTCAAAAACAAGTTAAACTCTTAATTTGCAGAAAGGAATTTTTGATAAATGTCAAATCAGATTATAGTTTTAACAAGAACTTTTCCTACGTCAGGGACTCAAGATTTAGGATTTGTTTACGGGACAAGCTGTTTTAGCGTAAATTTCTTTAAGGATACGTTCTCCGCTATCCGCAACGTTACGGTCGGAGGCGAACTTGGAAGTTACGCCAAACTTATGGACGAAGGCGTTGAGTCCGCAAAAGAACGAATGATTGAAAATGCAAAGGCTTTGGGAGCAGACGGTATTTACGCCGTCAGTATTGCCACTCCGCAAATCGCTGGCGGTGCTGCCGAAATAATCATGTATGGCACGGCGTTCAAATATGTGAATTAAAAAAAATTTTTGCGGAAAAGTAAAACACGCTTAAAGTAACGCTGTATTTTGATATATTTCTCCTAAGATTTATTTTTAACTTGAAGTCGATTTGTCAAAAATATTGATAGAACTGATTTCTTGTTTTATTCAATCGAATAAATCGATTTTTTATAAAGGAGAGAAAATTTTTTTATGGACGAAAATGTCAACGTCTGCGGTCAAGACATTGCAGTGAACGCAGATGACGAACGCGCAAGGACGCTTCCAGTCTATCAGAAAGAACTGACGCTTGAAGACATGGAAGAAGCCGAAAAAATAAAAGCCATGCCCGAATATCAGGAACTTGAACAATCCTGCGAGTCGTACATGGGTTCATCTGATGAAGTGCAGAGTGGCGAAATAAAAAAAATGCCTGAACTTTTGAAAAAAATCCCTGAAAATCTCAGGTCTTTATATTTCGAGCAGCTTCACGATTTCGAGCAGATATGCGAAAAGGAAGTTAAACTAAAAAAAAACATACTCAGTTCTGTTTTTTTATTCGTAGTATGCTTGGCAGTCCTGTTTGTTCTTTTGCATTATTTGGACAGCTCGAACTGGTTGGGGCGATTTATATTGTCCTCAATAATCATGCTTACACTTCCTGAGTTCATACTTCGTCATTTATTATTCTTGGGGAACTATACTAAGGAAGCAGAGAAACCTAATGAAAATGATTCGCTCCCAAAAAAGACTTCCTTTATGAAGAAAACAGCTCCATTTGTACTTTGGTACGTTATGTATATTCTATTGCGTATTGTATGTTGGTGCGCTGTCATTGTAATTTCCATGTTCCCGTCATGGGGGAGCTTTTCTTGGCTCGGCTGGAAAACTCCGATTGCGTTGGCTGTTATTGTTGCGTTGATTTGCGTTATAATTTGGTCGTTTATGTTCAACTTAGTCCACAAAATAGCCAAGCGTGCCGCCGTTTACGTGAAAGATTTTGAAAATTTCACATCGCAGTATGAGAAATATCGAAACTTCAAAAAGTCTGCGGAAGGAGCTAAAGAGTAATGAAATTTGCATTCTTTACTAACAAAGGCTCAGTGCGCGAACACAACGAAGACGCAATTTTTGCGATGAATAAAGTTGTTTCAAATTGCGATATGATTTCGCCAATCGCAGACGACACGGAAAATTACAACGGCAATTATAGCTTCGTAGTAGTTGACGGAATGGGCGGCTACGAGGGCGGAGAAAAAGCGGCGCACATTGTTGCAAGTTCGTTCATGGAACATTCAGAGAACTGGAATATTCCAACTTCTGAAGCTAATAATAAAGTAACCGCAATACTGATTGAAGCCGCAAAAAAAATTATCTCTGACGCAAAAAATAATCCTGAACTTTCGCATATGGGAGCGGTTTGTGCTGGCGTTGTCTTCTGCAAAGATAATATGCTGATCTTTAACTGTGGGGATTGTCGCGTGTATGGTCAGCGGAATCATCATCTTGAAAAGCTGTCCCATGACCATTCGCTTGTTCAAGAACTTTTTGACAGGGGCGAAATTGAAGAAAATGATATGCGTACACACTTAAGAAAGAATATTGTTACTGCTTGTGTATCGACAAATCCAAGTTACTTAAACATATTCTTCCGCGAACTTCCATACAGCCATGAATATAAACGCATATTTATTTGTTCTGACGGAGTTTGGGAGGCTTTATCCGTTGTCGAAATTGAAGAATGTTTATGTGAAAACAGTTTAGAATCAGCAAATAATATAACTGAAAAATTATTTGCCTTGCAAGAACGTTGTCATGACAATGTTTCATTTATCATAATAGATATGGGAAATACATATAATTCGGGAACTCTAAAATGATTACATTTATGTTTGAGCATCATGCTGTTGCTAAAAGTTTTTGGTTCAGTTCGTTCAGAGCTGACTATCTCTGTGCTCTTGAATATTTTTTAAGAAAATTCGCCGCAGATAATCCAGTGGCCCATGAGTCTTTCAAAGTTTATGTAGATAAGCTCTCATCTGGTGGAATGTCTTATTCATATTGCGGAGACGAAAAAGCCCTTGATATTATCCGTTCATTTTTGGGAACAAAATTAGATTTGCTAACCCCTTATTACAGATTTTACCGCGTAACTCTGTTAATAGATTGCCTTTTGCTTTCTGCATTTTCTGATTTAGACAAAGCCCGTGCAATTTTAAGCGATTTTTGCAGTCTATCACCGAAAAGGTATCATCAACTTTTTCACAGATTATTCGATTATCTTTACGCTGAAAATCATAGCGAACCTATCAAAGGTATTTGGCTCGCTAAAAATCAAATTGAATGTTGGAACGCTGAAAAAATATTTGAACAAAAGCCCTTGCGTAAAATCTTATTCACGGCTTCGATGAGTGCCGGAAAATCAATGTTAATTAACACAATAGTCGGCAAGAAGATAACGCGGACTCAAAGTACCGCCGCAACAGGAAGAATTCATTACATTTACAATAAACCTTTTGAAGACGGCTTCACAGCAAAATGGGAAGAGAACGGAACTCTCACAATGAACGCTTCCGAAGAAGAGCTTATGAATGAGAACGA
This sequence comes from Synergistaceae bacterium, assembly GCA_017475805.1. The sequence goes on from JAFVEW010000290.1 coordinate 5,472, forward strand.
TAACAATAGCGTCCGCGTTTGGACTTATTTCAGGTCTTTTTTATCGGATAAATTCCGTTGGTGCTTAATCGACACGCCGGGCGTAAATTTTTCCCGAAACTCAGAACACTCAGAAATTACGCGCCAAGCCATTGAAAAAGAATCTTGGGATTATTTAATTTATATTGTCAACAGTGAACAAATGGGGACAACTGACGATAGGCAGCATATTGAATATATTGCGAATCATGCTCCCGAAAATAAAGTTATCTTTTTGTTAAACAAACTGGATAATTATAGGATAAAAGACGATTCGATTTCGGAAGCGGTTTCAAAAATGCACGATGAACTTGAAAAAATCGGTTTCAAAAATCCTGCAATATGTCCTATTTCAGCTTATACAGCTATGCTTGCGAAAAAATACATTTTCAATTCTGAATTTAATCCCGACGAAAAAGATGATTTTGAACTTCTACGCCGTAAGTTTATGAAAGCTGATTATGACCTTTCGGTTTATTCAAAATTTTTGACAGACGTAGATAGAACACGACGTTTTGATATTCTGAAAAAAATTTCAGAAAAAGAAAATCCGATAGCCACAGACTGTTATAAGCTGCTTATTAACAGCGGACTTTCAGGTTTTGAAAAAATTTTAGCAGAAGAGGTAATTTGTTAATGTCAAAAGAAGATTTGCGCAAAAAAATCACTTCTGAACCTATATCATGGCTTAATAAAAGTGAATTTACAATAATAGGTAGTTCCGCTCCGATAGGTTCAGCTCCGATAGGCACGTTTGGCGTAATCAAAGACATACTAAAAATGTGGTGGAAATACTCAGGTGCGAAATGAGGTAATTAAATCATGGTAGAAGTTTTCATTAAGTACAACCCGTACAAACTTGAAACGGACGTTGAAATCAACGGAAAAGCAGTCAGAGAAAACAGCCGTCTTAAAAGAAAAGAAAAGCGTTTGCAGGAATGGATTGAGGAATTGCCCGACATTCTCAAAGAAGAATGCAATGACACAAATTATCATATTGTATTTCATGGCATTTCTCCTGACTTTGAAGATTTGCAATTCGTTGCAAACAACGCAAAGAGTAAAGGCCTTAATATCTCCTGCGAACACGAAGCCGTAACAGAAACGGGAGATAAGATACCCGTAATTGAAAAGATTTTCGAGGACATTCAAAAAGGCCCGTTTGATGAACTAAGACAGCGTGATTTAATAAACGCTTTTGAAAGTGCAAAAAACAGCGAATTTCATGTCGATGTCATTGCAACAATGAGCGCAGGAAAATCTACCTTAATAAACGCTTTACTTGCTCATAAACTTATGCCTTCAAAACAGGCGGCCTGCACGGCAAAAATCACTGAAATTAAAGACCGTGATGAATTAGGAGATATCTTCAGTGCCGATGTTTACAACAACGATCATGAGCGTATTGAACATTTGGAGAATCTGACCTATGAAGATATGCAAAAACTCAATGACACCGAAGAAGTTTCCAAAATCAAAATTGAGGGCGATATTCCTTTTGTTGCGTCAGAAGATGTTTCACTCGTGCTTGTTGACACGCCCGGTCCTAACAATTCACGCAATGAACAACATAAGATGGCAACTTATGAAATGATTGGGCAGTCATCAAAAGCTCTCGTGCTTTATATTCTGAATGCTGCACAGCTTCAGACTAATGACGACAGCACCTTGCTTGACTATATAGCTAAAAACATGAGTGTCGGCGGAAAACAGTCAAAAGACCGTTTTATTTTTGTTGTTAATAAACTTGATGATTTCAAAACAGGCGAAGACAGTGTAGAAAAAGCCCTTAAAAACGTTAAAGATTATCTTGAAGACAAGGGAATAAAAGACCCTAATATTTTCCCTGCTTCTGCTTTGACTGCTTTAGAAATAAAAACGGTCTTGAAAAATGTCAACATGAACGGCATAAAGAATCTCAAAGATTTCTACAAATCAGATGATGTCAATTCACAAGAAATTTTGGACGACCCTGAAATTGAAGAAACTGTAGTAAAAGTATGTAATCTCAACCGTAATGATGAGAAGCACCTCGAAAAATATGCTCCGTTAATTCCAAGCCTTAAAAATGAAATTAACAGCATTTTGAAAAAGGCCGACAATGATAATGATTCTAAAACGGAAGCCCTTGTTCATAGCGGTATTCTTTCAATCGAAGCGGCTATAAGATTGTACGTTGAAAAATACGCAAAGACGGCAAAAATTAAAAACATTGTCGATACTTTCAACCAAAAATTGGAAACCGCAGAAACCATTGAAAAACTCAATAAAGAAATCGCGTCTAACAAAGATTTTGCCGATAAAATTAAACAACAAATCAGCGTTATTGAGCGTGAACTTGAAAGCGGAGAGAATGCGCGGAAATTTGAGCAGGAAATTTCAAAAATTAATTACAAACAAGATTTTTCCGTTGTTATCAAAAATAAGAAAAATGAAATCCAAGCTGAAAAAACTAAAAAACTTGAGGCTTCAAGGGGAAAACTTAATAAACAACAGGCTAAAAATGCTTGTGAAAAACTTACAAAATTCGCCGAAGAGTTACAGGCAAAAACTGTGGTTGAACTTGAAACCGCTATTTTTAACCACGTTCAAAAAAGCGCGCAGAATCTTCTCGATCAATACAAACAACGGCTCGAAAATTTAACAGGCGAACTCGAAACCACTGACAAAATTGACATAAAACCGTTGGAAATCATGAAAGGGAATCTCGACGTAAACGTTACTGATTTAATCGAAAATAAAAAACTCATTAAAACGGAAATAGTAACAGTGGAACGTCAGAAACTCAACACCCAAAAAGCATGGTACAAACCCTGGACATGGTTTCAGGATGAATGGGTGGTGATTAAGGAGTACGAAAACAGGGAATATATCGACGGCGAAGAACTCGCGCAAAAATTTTTAGCCCCGTTTGAAGAAAATCTCAATACAAACATTGAATCCGCCGAAAAATACGCAACTGAGCAAGCTCAAAGAGTCCAAGAGGCTTTCAAAGAAGAATTTAAGAAACTTGACGACGTCTTGAAAAACAAACTCAAAGAGCTTTCACAAAAAACTCAGAAGCGCGATGACATAGACAAAGCAATTAAGGAAGCCGACGAACGGCTTCAATGGATTAAAGATATTCGCGGAAGAATTGACGCTATTTTGGAAATTTAACAAGGAGGTTTATTTATGCCGGTAACTTCAGACTTCAAAAAAGCAGTTCAAGAAAAAAACGTCAACCGAGTCCGAATAATGATGAAAGACAGCTTAGTCCGCGACCCGTCATTTGAGGAATTTGACGAAATGAGCCGCGAAGCTGAAAAAGGCTTTGGCGCAGACACTCTTTACGACAGGCACGATGGAGAAATTTTCAGCACTGATAAATCAGACTGGAATAAAACTTACATGAATAATCAGCTTGTTGACCTGATGTCAAATTTCTCACGTGAACGCCTTGAAAATCTTAAAGCCGTTTGCAGTTTCATTTACGCTGACGACATCAGAGCCTCTAAGCAATCACGAAAAACGACAGAAAAACAATCAGAATCGCGCCGTAAGAGAAGCAATAATTTGTTTGGTCTGATTATGATTGCTCTTGCTTTGATAATTGCCCTGATTATTTTCTTAATCACGAAGCATTTTTAAGGGAGTAGATAAAAGATGAGTGATACAAATTTTTCGGAGCAGAATCCTCCGAAAGTGGAAGAACATAAATCACTACTTGAAAGAATACGTGAGCATTATATATCAGTCATGACTGTCATTGGGCTTGTCCTTTTAATTGCTTGGCTTATAGATTTAGGCTTTTGGGGCATATTAGATTTAATATTCGATATTTTGTTTGATTAATGCCAATTTTATATGGCTTTCCAACTATAAAATTTGGTATTTTAAGAAAGGAGATAAAAAATGAGTGATACAAATTTGTCGGGTCAGAATCCTCCGAAATCTGACTCTCAGACAGAGAAAAAGCTGAGCGAGTTAAAAGAACTCGAACAGCAAAAGCAATTTTTTGAGCAATTAGAATCGGCTTTATCGATGTCTAATGATATTGTCTCAAAAAATTATCTGGTGGGGCTTAATCAGCTTAACATTGAATATTTTCCGTCCTCTTCAGAAACCGATATTAGCCGTGATTTAAGGCTTTTCAAGATTACTGAAATGGCTTATGAGAAAGACGAGTTCGCCTCTCATAAATTCGCAACGGCTTTTAATGCGTTATCTTCGATAGATTGCGCCGTCTTTTTGATAATCAAAAGCGATGGACAAAGCACTTCTTTCTATTTGGGAGTACGTTCAAAAGATGAGGCTCACGAAATATCCTCAATAAAGGAGACGCTTAAAAAAGCACTCAATGGACAGTTTCCCGGCATTAAAATCGATGATAATTATTCTAATGAGGAAGTAGAAAGATTAATTTCAAGCATTGAAACGCATAGTATTTGCGCCGTTTCTTGTGTAGCCAACAACAGGGACAGCGAAAATAAACTTAATTCAGCCTTTGTTCAGGGACTTGAAAAATTTGCTTTGTCAATGCAGGGCGAAAAATACACGGCTGTAATTTTGGCTAACAGCAATACGAGCGAACAAATTATAAAACTTCGCAATGATTACGAGACTATTTACAGTAATCTTTCAATGTTCGCTTCAAAACAGATCAACAACACCGTAAACAATTCGATAAGCCTTTCAGAGGCACTGTCTCAAAGCGAAACATATGGAACAAGTTGGACAAAAGGCTCATCAACTACTACAAGCCGCTCGACTTCAAAAACTGAAGGGACAAACGAGGGAACTTTGGAAAAGTCCACTGCTGGAAAAGCGGCATTAGGGGTAGGAGCGGGATTAGGGATTGCAGCAGTTGCGTTAAGTGCAGCAGCAGTTGCATTTCCGATAATAGCACCATTTGCAGCAGTTGCATCTCCGATAATGGCAAATCTTGCACTCCCTGTCGGAGCATTAAGCGGCCTAACTGCAACAAAAACAAGAGGGACAAATTCATCAGAAACTGAAAGCGAAAGTACATCTGAGAGCGAAAACGAAAGTCATGGAGTTAATGAGAGCAAAACTGAAAGCAAGAGCCTAACGACAGCCAACCAAAGCGGAACGTCTCAGAGTGTTACATTTACACAAACCGACAAAAAAATCACCGGCCTTCTTGAAAAAATTGACACTCAATTAAAACGTATAAAAGAATTTGAAAGTCTCGGAATGTGGGAATGTGCGGCTTATTTTATGGCTGATAAGATTTCTACTGCTGAAATGGCGGCATTATCTTACAAATCCCTGATGAGCGGTGAAAATTCAGGCATTGAAACAAGCGCAATAAATTCTTGGCACGAAAGCAGCAGAGATGAACTCATCAAATCAAGAACTTCCAAAGTTGCAAAATACATAAAAAATTTCGCTCACCCTGTTTTCAAGTATGAAAGTTCTAACAACGAAATACCTGTAACTCCGTCTGCTTTTGTCAGCGGAAATGAACTCGCTTTACACATGGGCTTGCCTCGTCATTCAGTGCGCGGTTTCCCAGTTATCGAACACGCGAATTTTGAGCCCGAAATCGTACGTTACAATAATAAAATTTCTGAACATTCGCTGACTCTTGGGAAATCCTTTAATATGGGCAGTGAAAGCGAAGGTTGTGTTAATCTTGACCGCGATAGCCTGACAATGCACACCTTTATCACAGGCTCGACAGGCTCAGGAAAAAGCAACACAATTTACGGAATGCTTAAACACCTCAATGAAGACAAAGTCAATTTCATGGTCATCGAACCTGCAAAAGGCGAATATAAAAATATTTTCGGGAATAACGATGACGTTTTGGTTTTAGGCACGAATCCGAATTACAGCAAGCTGTTGAAGATAAATCCTTTCAAATTCCCTAAAAGTGTCCATGTTCTTGAACATATTGACAGACTGCTTGACGTTTTCAATGTGTGCTGGCCGATGTACGCCGCTATGCCAGCCGTTTTGAAATCCGCTATGACTGCCGCTTATGAAACTTGCGGCTGGGATTTAGTAACTTCACAAAACCGTTTTAAGGAAAAATTTTTCCCGACTTTTGCAGATTTGTTATTTGAATTGTCGCAAGTCATTTCAACGTCAGCATATTCTCAAGAAACAAAAGGAGATTATATCGGAGCTTTAAGCACCCGTATAAGTTCTCTCACGAACGGTATTAATGGGCAGATTTTCTGCGCTGACGAAATCGACAGTCAGGCTTTGTTCGATGGCAACGTAATAATAGATTTAAGCCGTGTTGGTTCTATAGAAACAAAATCGCTGATTATGGGAATGCTTTTAATTCGTTTGCATGAATACAGAAGCTCAAACGGCGAGGGAATGAATGCTGCCTTAAAACACGTTACAGTCCTTGAAGAAGCCCATCATTTATTGAAGCGCACAAGCACGGAACAAAATTCTGAGGGCGCAAATTTGGCTGGAAAATCTGTTGAGATGTTGTCAAATTCCATTGCCGAAATGCGGACTTGGGGCGAGGGATTTATTATCGCTGACCAGTCGCCGAACGCCTTAGACCCGTCAGCAATCAGGAATACAAACACGAAAATTATCATGCGTCTTCCCGATGAAGCTGACCGCAGAATGGCAGGAAAATCAGCGGCATTAAAAGATGAACAGCTTGAAGAACTTTCAAAACTTCCGGGCGGAGTTGCGGCTGTTTATCAAAATGATTGGTTAGCCCCCGTTTTATGCAAAATCAATAAGTTTGAAACAAGCACGAAAAAATTCGAGTACGTCCCGGATTTAAGCGAACAGTTTAATGAACGTCTGCTGAAAAATGCCATGATGAAATTTTTATTGAAAAAGAGGCTTCCAGACAGTGCAGAACCTGACATCGAAATTATCGAACGCGGTTTGAAAAAACTCCCGGTGCATACAAAATTAAAGCTCGCTTTAATTCAAAATGTCAAAGAGTATAAACGGGACGGAAAAATTGCGTTATGGGACGAAGAAAGATTTTCCGAACTCGCAAAAATCGTTACGGATTTGATATGCGGTAAAGAACGTCTCGAAAAAATTATCAAGCCGGATTCGTCAGCTCAGGAAGTTCATGATTTGTTACGCCAAGAAGTTAACAGGTACGTTTCTGAAATGTCGCCCGCTTTGCAAATTACGATTTGCCAATGCTTAATGAAAGATTATTCACGTACTGACGGCACGCGCTTAAATTTATACTCCGAGTGGCGCGACTACGCTGTTAAGAGAGGAGCTGAAATTAAATAATGTGGCGTTTTTTAGAAAAATTTTCTGTCGAAAAACCGCAACAGGGGCTCGAAAAAGCTGTTGATTGGACGAAAGAAAAAATAGCAGCTCTCGATAAACCCATTGCGACGGAGATGGCTTTTGATAAGTCTGCAGAGAAAGAAGTTTCTCAGGATTCTACGCGCTTAAAAGAAGCCGAAAGAGATAAAACGGAAGTTGATGAAACAAAAGCAAAAGAAGCCGCTAATGAAATTTCAAATGAAAAATCCGCATCTGAAGTTGATGAAACGGACTCAACGGAATTAACCGATGAAGAAAAACAACGTATCAAAGAAGAGAGCGGTTGGTCTGATGAAATTATTGACAACATCAAAAATATGGATCAGTATGAAATACTAAAGAATGCTGAATTGATCGAAACTGAAATCAACGGCAAAAAATGCCTGATTAGGAAAGATTTTGACCTTGATTATACCGATCAGGACGGTATTTCTAACAGAGAGCGTATTGCAAGAGGAAACGTTCCTTTAGATTGTAAGACTGGGGAACCAATCGAGTTACATCATCTCGGACAAAAGGCAGATTCACCGTTAGTGGAACTGACAGTGACGGAACATAGAACGGGAGAATATAAAGATGATAAGAAGAACCAATTTTTATGGCACGACAATACCAAAAAAACTGAGGTTCATGGTGAGGGTAACAACTGGAAAGATGAGAGAGAAGCGCACTGGAAAGCTCGTGCAGCAGAATTAGAATTAAGGAGTGAGGCATATGAAAAAAATAGTTGATATTATCAACTCTTTACCGAAATTACTGCCGCTAAAACCTGCATCAGATATACAAATAAATGATGCGGAAAATCAGCTTGGGGTTAAATTTGCTGATGAATACAAAGAGTATCTTTCAGCATTTGGAGCTATAATGGCAGATGGGTTTGAGTTGACTGGCATTGCAAAATCCGAATACAGGAACGTAGTTAATGTTACGAAAGAAGAACGTAAACTTAACCCAAGCGTCCCTAATACCATGTACGTCATTGAGAATGCTCACATAGATGGGATAATTATATGGCAAGATACTGATGGGCGCGTGTATAAAACTCAGTATGACACTGAGCCGGAAAAGATAGCTGAATCAATGGCTGAATACTTAGCAGGTTAGTTTATTTATGCCGCAATCGTTATCGACAACCAGAATAAAACGGCTCAACTGCTTGCTAAGAGTTTTAAGCAGCTCTGAATACGTTACGCTGGAGGAAATTCTCAAAACAGTGAATTATCCTTCAGCCCGTGCACTTGGACGGGACATTGAATTTTTACGGAAATCTTTCAATGTCAAAATTTCATACAGCAGACATTTTCATGCTTACCGTCTCGAAAATACAGGAGATTTTTTGATGATTATTGCTCCTGAGAAAGCGTTGTAAAAAATGCCAGTACCTTTATTTACAGAAACTTTTGAGGGTACTGGCTGTATATTTCCAGTAAATTTATTTTTTATTTAGGAGAAATTTATGGCACGTGCAATTTCTTCATTTAGGATAAGGCGACTGCTTAATTTAGTAACATTTCTTCGCAAGAAAGGTAAATAC
>JAFVEW010000291.1 GCA_017475805.1 Synergistaceae bacterium
ATTTTCGTAAGGTACAACCATTTCGCAGCCGATGACGTTCAGTCCGCCGTTAGAGGCTTTCACAGTTGCAAACCCGTTTTCATCTGTTTTAATTGTTTCAGTGTGATGATTCAGAACATCAGGAATAATAGCGACATTCGCCATAGGTTTATCGCCGTTCAAAAGCTGGACTTTGAATTCTTCGCCGACAGCTAATTCAGTAGGGTCAACACTCGGAACAAGCTGATAAAGTACGCCGCTAATGGGAGCAATTTTTTCGACGCCTTTCAAGTAATTAACCGAATATTTAAGCGCGTGAGTACCGATAGTTGAGCCTTCTACTTCGGTCATTGGTTTAGGAATCCAAGTACCGTCCGGGCTATTGCTCCAGAAACCGTAATCGAGTTCAACATAAACAACGGACGTTTTATCATTAGGTTCAATGTAAAAATAATTTTCGCCGTTTATAGGTTTCACTTCGATCGAATCGTAAGCAGCGTCGTAACCGTTCATGCGGATCAATCCGTTTGGATCATAGCCGTTATCTTTCCAGCCCTCTCCGCATACAAGCTGTGTACGATCGCACCTCATGGCGAACCAAACACCGTGAGCGTATGCACTATTGGCTATAAGCATCACGGCAAATACCATAAAACCTGCTAAAATTCTACGTTTATTCATAAACAAATCTCCTTTTTAGAAATATAAGAGTGATAAAAAAGTTTGTTTATACTTACTTTTAAGATACCATTATTCAAAAACAAAGTCAATATATTATAATTATTAAAAAATAAATAAAAGAGCCTGAAATGGAGAATAAAATTGTCAAAAATAAAATTTGAAACTGATTATCAGGAAGGTGCACACCCTAAAATTCTTGAGCGTCTTTTAGCTACGAATCTTGAACAGACTTCGGGCTATGGAGTCGACTCTCATTGCGAGAATGCTAAAAATTTAATTCGCAAAGTCATAGACAAACCTAATGCTGAAATTTTTTTCACTGTCGGCGGAACTCAATCGAACACAATCGCAATAAAATTTTTATTAAATCCTTGCGAAGGAGTTATCAGCGTTTCATCGGGTCATATTAACGTTCATGAATCCGGTGCAATCGAAGCTACAGGACATAAAGTCATAACACTGCCTCATCATAACGGCTTAATGGACGCTGCAGACTTGAAAAATTATCTTGAAAAATTTTACGCTGACCCTACTTGGGAACACATGACGCCGCCCGGCATGGTTTATCTTTCTTATTCATCTGAATATGGAACGCTTTACACTAAAGAAATGCTAAAAAAAATTAAAGCCGTCTGCGATGAGTATAAGTTAAAACTTTTCATTGACGGAGCTCGACTCGGTGCGGGCTTAATGTCCGAAGCGGCAGACATGAATATAAAAGATATTGCTAATCTCTGCGACGTTTTTTACATTGGTGCTACTAAAAACGGAGCTTTATTCGGAGAAGCTATTGTGTTCACACAGCCTGAAAAATTTAATCTGAGATTATTCACAACTCTCGTTAAACAACAAGGCGGTCTCTTAGCTAAAGGTAGATTATTAGGTCTTCAATATGAGGTCTTGTTTGAAGAAAATTTATATTTCGAGAATGCTCGCCACGCAGATAAACAGGCAATGAAAATCAAAAAGGCTTTCACTGAAGCTAAAATCACGTTTTTATTCGAGTCTTTTACGAATCAACAATTCCCGATTTTAACGCAAGAGCAGCATAAAAAACTCAGCGAAGAATTTGATTATGAAACTTGGGAGCCTCTTGATGATAACAGAATAGCCGTGAGATTCGTAACGAGTTGGGCAACAACTGATGATAATATAGAGAAATTAGTAAAAGCCATAAAATCATTATGATATAATAAAGCCGTTCGGGAGAGGTCGAACGTTAAAAATAAGGCTCACAGACGTGAGAAGACGAATTCTCGCATCTTGTGGAACCTTTGCGGATAAAGGTTTAGCACTTAAATGTACGGATTAAATCCGTGACTGCTCGTATTAAGTCTGTGGTGGCTTTTACGAGCTTTATTATTAAGAATAACTTAATAAAATTTTTCACGCTAATCACCTCCTTTCATCTGAAATTTTTTCAGACTATCAAGGCGACCCCTTGCAAGCCTTCACTATGATTAAAAAAATCAAAGTGCCTCTCCGCAAGTTATTTTATCATGTACTATAATTAGCCGAAAAACAAACGGAGATGAAACAATAATTAATGACTAAAAAAATCCGCAACAGGAATTTAGAGAAAAATTATTCTCCTGATTCAATCGAGCAAAAATGGTACGCTAAGTGGCTTGAAAACGGCCTCTTTAACGCTGAAATTAATCCCGAAGCTAAAGCATTCTCAATCGTAATTCCGCCGCCTAACGTTACAGGCTCGCTTCACGTAGGGCACGCATTCGATCATACGTTTCAAGACATCATGTGCAAAACAAAGCGCATGGAAGGTTATAGCGTCCTTTGGCTTCCCGGCACTGACCACGCAGGCATAGCGACTCAAAACGTTGTCGAAAAAGATTTAGCAAAAAAAGGTATCTCACGCTACGACTTAGGCCGAGAAAAATTTGTCGAAAAAGTTTGGGAATGGCGAAAACTTTACGGCTCTCGAATCATCGAACAAATGAAACGACTCGGCAACTCCTGCGACTGGCGGCGCGAAAGATTCACTCTTGACGAAGGACTCTCAAAAGCTGTCCGCGCCGTTTTCGTGAGATTATATAAGAAAGGTTTAATCTATCGCGGAAAATATATCGTTAACTGGTGTCCTCGCTGTGCGACTGCTATCTCTGATTTAGAGGTCGAATACGAAGAAAGTCAGGGCAATTTTTATTATGTCAAGTATCCGATCGTTGAAAAGGACGCGGGCGAAGAATTTTTGTTAGTCGCAACGACGCGCCCTGAAACTATAATCGGAGACGTCGCTATTGCCGTCCACCCAAGAAGCGAAAAGTATAAACATTTAATCGGCAAGCATGTTCGAGTACCTTTGACTGATAGAGAAATCCCGATAATCGAAGATAACATGGTTGACCCTGAATTTGGAACGGGCTGCGTGAAAATCACTCCGGCTCATGATCCTAACGACTTTTTAGTCGGACTTAATCATAATCTTGAGCAGATTCAAGTTATCGACTCTCAGGGCGTCATGAACGACAAAGCGGGCAAATATAAAGGAATGACAATCGAGCAGGCTCGTGAAGAATCAGCTAAAGATTTAGAAGCTCTCGGTCTTTTATTAAAAGTTGAAAAAATCACTCACTCCGTCGGACATTGTCAACGCTGCGGAACAACTGTAGAGCCTTATCTCTCTGAACAATGGTTCGTTAAGACAAAGCCGTTAGCCGAGCGCGGAGTCCAAGCAGTTAAAGACGGCCGCATTAAATGGGTTCCTGAGCAGTGGGAGAAAACTTATTTTAACTGGATGGAGAATATTCGCGACTGGTGTATTTCGCGTCAACTTTGGTGGGGACATAGAATCCCAGCTTGGATTTGCGACGATTGCGGACACATAACCGTTGCTGAAAACGATCCGACTGAATGCGAACATTGCCACAGCAAGAATATCAAACAGGAAAGCGACGTTCTTGACACTTGGTTCAGCTCTGCTTTATGGCCTTTCTCAACAATGGGCTGGCCTGACGATAAGCCGGAATTAAAATATTTCTATCCTACGTCTTTAATGGTAACGGGCTTTGATATTATTTTCTTCTGGGTTGCCAGAATGATAATGATGGGACTCGAATTTATGGACGATGTGCCATTCAGAGATGTTTATATTCATTCTTTAATCCGCGACGAACACGGAAAGAAAATGAGCAAGACTAAAGGCAACGTCATCGACCCGTTAGTAATGATTGACAAGTACGGTGCGGACGCTCTTAGAATGACGTTGGCGGCTTTGTCTGTTCAGGGACGTGATATTTTACTTTCGTCAACGAGAATCGAAACTTACAGATTCTTTATGAACAAACTTTGGAATGCTGCACGCTTTGCCTTAATGAATCTTGATGACGAAGTTCACGAAATCGATATTAATCAACTTCACCTTCACGACAAATTTATTTTGACTCGAACTCAGGAAATGGCCGCGAAAGTTCGCGAATTAATTGACGGTTACGACATTGGCACTGCAGCTCGAAGTCTTTATGATTTTGTTTGGGGCGACGTCTGCGACTGGTATCTTGAAATGTCAAAGCCTGCATTAAAAGGCGACGAAGGTGAAGAAAGACGCAAGACTACAGCGGGAGTCCTTGAAGAAGTTTTCAAAACTACGCTTCCGTTGTTGCACCCGTTCATACCGTTTGTAACTGAAGAATTATGGGCGGCGTTCGGCTATGGCGACGAATTTATAATGCGTTCAAAATGGCCTGAAGCTAAGAAAGAATTTATTTTTGACGGTGTAATTTCAGAAATGAAAATTTTGCAGGACTCCGTGAGAACTTTAAGAAATTTACGCGCCGAAGCTCACGTAGCTCCGCAGCAATGGCTGAATAAAACTGTTATTCGCGTAAATCCTGACTCAGAAACTGCAAAAATTTTGAAATCGTCATTGAATCAAATAGAAAATCTTTGCCGCGTTCATGATGTAATTCTTGAGTCGCCTTCAAGCGAATGGACTTACGGCGCGTCGTTATCATCTGTAACGGGCGAAGCTGAAATTAAATTGCCTGTTGGTGATGTTCTCGATGTTCCGAAAGAAATAACTAGACTCGAAAACGAAATTTCTTCAATCGAAAAAGACATAGCTAAGAGTCAAGCCCGTCTCGATAAAGCTGATTTTGTTTCACGTGCTCCGGCAGAAGTTGTCGAAAAAGAACGAGCAAAAGTTTCTGAAGGTCAAGCTCAAGTTGAAAGATTAAAAGCAAATTTAGAAAGTCTTAAAAACAGTTAGGAGGTTAGAAATGAGGAGTTAGGAGTGAGTTTTTTTTACTTCCTACTTCCTCATTCCCAATTCCTACTCGCTTTTTCATTTTTATCCAAGAAAATCTAATAAGCTCGGCTGAATTAATCTCGCAATTACGGCCAAGTTTGCTTGATACATGTAATCGGCCATCATTAGTTGCGTAATAACGTCCGCAGGGTCGGGTGCTGTTAAGTTATCGTTTTCTTCTGTCATTACAGAATTTTCACTGATAAGACGCTGATTATTATATTCGTAGCGTGCCTGTAAAGCTCCATCTTCAGCCATGACGCTCAAAATATTATTGATAAAGTCATCGATTCGAGGAAGCATTTTATTGAGCAAATCGTCCCTGTTACCTGACTCGATAGCAGCCATTACGTCATTAATAACTCCGAAGCCGTTTTGTCTTGCCGTGTTCGCGCCGCTTCTGACCGTAGCGTTCTGAGTATGTGCACCTGTGCCGTATAAATCGCCGCCGTCGATGTCAATGCCGCGCGGTGCAATGTCATTTTCGCTGTCATAATAGGCTTTGCCTTCGAGATTATAGCCGCCGCGATAGAGAGTTCTGCTCAAAACAGAGCTATCTGAACCAATATCTGTGCCGATAAAATCACTTGTAACGTCAGAATCGCTGTTGTCTAAAAATTCAATTTTTATCGAATAGCCTCGCGGTGAATAAACTACAAGTTCTTTATCATCATTGACAAAAGCTCTGACGTCTTCGTCCTGCATTCTTGCGTTTACAAATTCGGCTATATCATCGGCTTTGATTTCGTCATCGCTCGTAACGTCACGAATCGTCGTCAAATCTATCGTATGAGTGTAGCCTGCCACTGTGATATTTAATTTGTCAGCAGGGAATGATACCGATCCGCCGTCGTCAAAACGCTGGTCGTTGACGTCCCAAGTTAAAGCCATTACACCGTCGCCCGTTCCGTCAGGGTTTAAGCGTCCTTGAATGCCCGTTGAAAGTCCGAGCGCGTCCTCTGCTATATGGCCTTTAATGTCAAGAACGTTTACAGCAGAGCCGTCGACTGACGAAATAGAAATTAAAGGAAAATCTCCAGTGTTACGTCCGTCATCTTGTCCCATATGTTCGTCATAATAATTCACATAGAGCCAATCGCCCGCCTGAACTCTCAATCTGTCCATGACGTCTTTCACTGTATCAGTTGCACTGACGTCAATATCGACGCTGTGAGCAAGGTTTGAAAATCTTATTGTGCCTTCTCTGAACTCTATACCGCCGGAATTTGAGTTTATACTGCCGTATTTAGTTGCATTGTTAGCGTCGGCAGTGTCGTAGGCTTCCCCGAATGTCGCATTGTCGAGCATTTTTACATGAGTCTGTTTCAAGTTTGCTGAAACTCCGCCATGAATGCCCATTTGAGTCGCGAGGCCGCCTGAATAATCGTTCCATTCAGGGTCATTAAAAGGCATATCAACAACTGTGAACGCTTCACCCGATAAGAAATACATTGAGCAAGAGCCGTTAATAGGTTGGCCTGTGCCGTCAACATGCTGAGCAAAGCCCATAATTTCATGGCCTTCGATTTCATTTACTTGGTCAACTATTTCCTGCATCAATAAGCCTCTGTCAACAAAACCTGTCTGTTTATCAACAACATCAGCTTTTTTAATATTAATATCGTAGTACATGCCGCAGTTCATTTGAACTCTCATAGGCACGCCGACGTTATCATCAACGCAAGGAGCGGACGGGAAATTAACGCATTTCATTCCCATTCCTAAATAATCATCGTCTGTGTCCGAAGTTTTTTTGTCATCGTAAGCATCAGTTCGTAAAGCTGTCGAAAGATTCATTTTGTCAGCATAGTTATATTCATTCATATCTAAGAATATAACTTGTTCGCCGTTAATTCCGCGCATTACGATTCTTTTCGTTTCTTTTTCAAAATCGGCAGTGCCGCGTTTCCAGTCATCGTCAACGTCATGGCCGCCGGGTTCGACGGTAACTTCAAGCCAGCCTGATCCGGCATTTCTGAGTCTGTCTGCTAATTGCTCTATAGTATATTCGCCTGAATTTAATTTCATGTCAACGCTTCGACCGCCGCTTATAACGCGCCAATGAAGCTGCGTGCCGTCATCAACTGTCAATTTTTCGTCGGGAGCAAACTCACGGCTTTTTGTCGCCGTTTCCATGCCAAGATAGTCAAAAATATCTATATGACTTTGATCTAAAATTCTTTCGCCGTGATGAATTATTACGGAATCTTTTACGACTTCGCCGTCCTCATCAACAAATTCATTGAATATTTTTCCCGCGCCGCCTTCAGCTTTTATAACAAGTGAAGGATAATGCAAAGCCTCTTGAGCTTCGTCAACTCTGAGTCTATCAGCAGGTAAATCACCGATTCTCTGCGCCGTTATAATAATGCTGTTGCCGTCGGCTGAATGACGCGCATAAATCCCCTCAATAGCGTTAATTTTGCCCGCTAATTGTTCAGGTGTTGAGCCTTCGTGAATTTTGAAAGTATTTGTATCTTTGTCAAAAGTTTCTTCTTCGTCTTCGTCAACAAATTCAATAGTAGCTGCCGTTACTGAGCCGTCAAGAGTTGAAATAGTGAGCTTTGAGCCTGCTTCGTTCCAGCCGTCGCAATCTGAATCGCTTAAATCGCGGCTTACTATTGTCGCAGCTGTAGGCATATAGTCAGTGTCAGGCCAGCCTGTAATGCCGACTTTCTCACCGGTGTTCGATTTCAAATATAATTGCTGCGTGCCGCTGTCGTAATCTTTTTCGATATAAGCATTAACGAGCATATCCGCGCCCTGTTCTTCGAGGGAGCTATTAATAATTGAAACTAAATCTTCAAGGCTAATTCCTGAAAGTTCATTAGGGTCTCTATAGCCGTTTTCATCTGAAAAATTTAAGCTCTGGATATTTTCTTCATTTGAAAATTCGTCGCTGTGTTTATTAGTTTTGCTTGTGTCGTTGTCGTTCCAGTCTTCGGGAATGAAAACAGCGAGTGTTCTGTTGCCTACAGTAATTTGAACTTTCTCTTCGCGCCCTGTCCATCGCCAATCTAACGGTACTTTATGAGAACAAATAAAATAAGTATCTTCGTTTTCAGGAACAATATCGTTGCCTGCGAATGAAATATCACCAAGAAGACTCTCGCTCAAGACATATTTAAGTCTGTCGTCAGTGCCTTGATATTCAATGCTGCCGTCTGATTTTTCTATAAATGGCTTAGTTGATGTGTCTGTACCGCCGAATAAATATTGCCCCGCAACTTTAGTATTTAAGTTGTCGAGCATGATTTTTTTATTTGCTTCTATTTGTTGAGTTATATCTTTTAATTGCGTGGAGTCTAAAGCAGCGTCGCCTGCTTCGATTATTAAATTTCTAATAGATTTTGCCGCGTCAAGAACGTTTTGAAGCGCGCTATCAGCGTGTTTAAGCATTGTCAGAGCGTTGCTTGTGTTAGACTGATATTGACTATTAGCGTTCATAGCAGATTGAACAGTCAACGAACGCGATATAGCCGAAGGATTATCAGATAGTTTTGTATATTTATTGCCCGAGGCTATTTGAAGCTGAAGGTCTTGAATAGTTCGTTGGTTTGCTCTCAACGAGTCCATGAGACTCCCATACATTGTTGCTGTTGTCAGACGGCTGTACATCTTATTTTAATTAGGAGTTAGGAAGTAGGAGGTAGGAAGTTAAAAACTTTTGTTCCTACTTCCTAATTTCTAATTCCTACTTGCTTTTCTAACTCCTAACCTCCTCCTTTCTAATTTCTAAATCACAATCAATTATAAATTTTCTTTTGCTGTCTTAGTTATAGATGATAGAATCTTTTTTAATTCGTTCGCGTCAGTGCTGATTGAATTATATTGTTCTTGCGTCAAATAATCCGTTTCAAAGAGTAAATCCAGCCAGTAAAGAGTTTCTGAACTTTCTTTGAAAGCTATATACATTTTCGACAAAAAATCCTTCTTACTAAAACCGCTTTTAGCTTCAGTAATATGTGCTCCGATACTTGTTCCTGAACGCAAAATTTGCTTTGAAAGAATATATTCTTTTTTATTGTCAGTTAAGAACTGATAGAGTTTTATAATTCTCACGGCAAAACTTTTGCTTTTTTCAAGGACAATATCACCTTTCATAAATAGTTCCTACTTTCTAACTCCTAATTCCTATCTACCTACAAGTCCCATGCCGTTAATAATAGTGTTTAACATTTCGTCCATAGTCGTGATATAGCGCGACATAGCTCCGAATGCGCGGTTTAATATAACCATGTCCATGAGCTCTTCGTCTAAGTTTACGCCGCTGACGGCTTGACGCTGGCCGGCAATTTGTTCGCTAACGGTTGCTTGAGTCGTATACATTAATTTTGCGTGGTTTGCTTCAGTGCCTACTTGAGAGAGCATAGCGTCGTAAATTCCGCTTATTGTAATAGTTCCGTGCTCAAGGACTTTTGCGAAATTCAAATCATTCATTCGTGAAGCGTTGGTGCCGTCTCCTGCTCCTGCGCTGATGCCTTTAAGGGCGAGGCCGTTTTCGTCTTTGAAGCCCATTGCTGCGCCGATTAATGACGGATCTAACGATACTCTGTCAGTAACTTTTAATTTTTCTGATGCTCCTGACTGCATTCCAAGAGGATCAAAGAATGCTACGCCCGTTGTAGTTATGTCGCCAGCTACGCCGTAGCCTGAATATTGAAGTGCGTTTATATATTTAACGAGTCCATAAGCCATTTCGTCAAGCTCCGATTTAAGGTTTGGTATCATCTCATCTCTTGCTTCTTCAAGACCTTTAATTGAGCCGCTTCTAATATGATGCCTGACTTTGATAATGGCGTTACCTTCACTCTTTAAGTTCAGCCATAAACCTTCGCTAACCTCGCTAAGTTCAGTCGCGCTGTAACGGCTAGCTGTCTCGCCCGATAAAGCAGGGATTCTGCGAGCCATGTTGAATTTATTATCAGAAGAAAGATAACGGACGCCGTCTAAACTGAACGAAGCGTCGCTGGCTACGCCGAAATCAGGAATATAAGCAACCTCGCGGTAACTTGTTAAAAATTTTGTACCGTCATCAGGGTCAGGAATATCTGTAATTATTGATTGATTCTGAGTGAGCCCAAGACGGCGCAAGACTTGCATATTTCCATCTTCCGATCCCATAAGCGTAATTCTTTGAGCTTCTCCGGCAACGTTTGCGGAAATTTCAAGATAACCTTTATCTATAGAGGCGTGAACCCATTGCTCCGGCTCTGTTAAGCCAAATTCAGCTTGATATTTTTCGTTGATTTTGTTGCGAATTGTTACGAGACTGTCGGAATTTTCAACGTCAATAGTAATAACAGGATTTTTATTAACAATGCCGAGTCTTTCAGCTAAGTTGCCTTCAACATCTGAAATCGAAATTAAATGATTTTCGCGGCTTTCAACATAAAACTGTGTATAGGCTCCTGTTGACGATTTGCCAGCCGTTACGGACATATTTATTAAAGCTGGATTATCAGAACTTGAAGCATTTGTAAAAGTCTGTGCCATGAAGTCGCTAAGGTCTTTAACAGAAAGAGTCGAGCCGGTTGTTGTCGAATTTCCTAAATCAGAGCTTAAAATCCAAGTTTTAGTTGAACTGTTCCAAGCAGCTGTGAAATCAACCTGATCTCCTGAAACTCCGACTCTAAAAGTATGACGTTCGCCCGCTGTTCCAGGTGCTAAAATTTCGCCTTCGTTAAGGTCTGCAGTCTCGCGGAAAACGTTTGAAGTTACTCTTGTTCCCTGCGTGCCGACTTGGATTCTGAACGAGCCGGAAATATTCAAAGCGTCTGTTAATTCAACAGGCTCAACTCGCATATTTACATCAGTTAGTTCTGCTTTAACTTCGGTCAAAGTTCCTAACATTCCGGCATAATCTGTAATCTCGATCGGCGAATCCGCATAAATGCTGCCATCAGTCGTGAAGGTCATCGACTTTGATACCCAAGGAACATCAGGATCAGCGTTGGCAGTAGCTACTAAATTTACTCCTGCGTTATAATTCGTGTTAGCAGCACTGGCGGCAGCGTTAATAAAACTTACAAGTTCATTTATAGTTAAATTTTCGGTTGCGCTTGTGCTTTCGTCATCATCGAAATCAAATAACGGATCGCCGTTGCTATCATTAACTTCACCGTTGAGTTCAGCCCTCATTTGCCAAGTGCCGTCGCTATTTTTGTCGATTTTAATCGTTAAAACTGAAGGCCTTTCATTACCTTCGCTATCAAGAGAAAGGGTTCTAAATGATAACTTGTAAGGAATGTCAGCGGAGTCTTCAGTTAAAACATATCCGCTATCGAAATCAGAAGTTTTTGCAACTCTTGTTTCGAGACAGTGAGCATTGCCGCCGCCAGCCGTCCATTCGACTCCGTTAGCGATTCTATCGACAGTTAATTGATGCGTGCCTTCAGGACCTGTGGCTAATGCTTCAGCTACATTGATATTGTCAACAATGTCAAATTCGTTTTCAGCGACTTGAACATCATAATAAACTTGACCGTCCCACATGAAAGCATGAGCTTTTAACTCTCGGACGTGAATACCCTGAACTAAAACACGGCCGTTGACAGACAAAAAGAACTCGCCTTTGACTCCGTTATGTTCAATAGGCTCGTTATATTGAATGTCCATCATTTTCGAGAGTTTATCTAAAATTAAATCTCTCTTATCATACAAGTCATTTGCATTTTGATCTAAGGCTTCGGCCGTAGCTATTTCTTTGTTAAGTGCCGCTAAGTCATACAGCATCTGATTAGCTTCAGCTACGGACTGTTTAACTTCCATATTTATAGATTCATTATAAGTATTAAAATTTGATATTAAATTAGTCAGCATTCCGCCGATAGAATTAGCCGACTCAACTAAAGCTCTGCGCGCACTTGTGTCTTCAGGAGCTCCCTGTAAAGTCTGCATATTTGTGAAAAAAGTATCCATAGCAGTACGCAGACCTGTTGAAGTCGGTTCAGGTATATAATTCTGAATAGCATCGTATAGATCATTAACTTTTTCCCAATATCCTAAAGTAGCTTGACTATCTCTATATTGAAAATCTAAAAATTCGTCTCTAATTCGTTCTATAGTGCTGGCGTACATGCCTTGACCGAGCTGGCCGACATGCGCTATATCTTCGGGCTTTACTGTCGAAAAAATTACACGCTGACGGGAATATCCCTCAGTGTTCATGTTAGAAATATTATGACCGACTGTCTGCATTCCGAGTCTGAACCCGTTTAATGCAGATTTTCCCATTTCAAGACCGCCGAAAGTGCTGCTCATATTTTTTTCTCCTCCTGAAAAATAATTTTTTTATCCTCTAAAATCAGCCGCACCGGATTGCGAAAGAGTATCACCATTTATTCTCCGCCACTCCGAGAGCAGCATTGAAGTATATTTTTCGTTTTGATCAATCAGGCCGCTTAATATCATTATTTCCGATTTCAACAAAAAAACAGACTGCGCCAATTTATCAGCAGCCTTTTTGAATTCTTCACGTTCATCATCTTGCATAATCGACTCGAGAGAACTCACCTTAGGTTCACACGAAAACGCAACAGATAATTTTTTGACTATATCCGAGCGGATATTTTCATAAGTTTGAACTTCAAATGAAATATTCCGCGTTTCGTCCATCAAAGAATTTACAGTTTCAGTGTCGCGCTGGCGCATTGCCTCGCGTTGTTCCTGCATCGCGTCAATTAAATCATCTATGCAGTCGGCTTCGTCAAGAATTGCATTTATAAGTTTCTCAACATCAGCACGCATTTTTTATAAAATAATTAAACTTTATTCTGCGGCAACGTCGAGCATTCCAGCGATAATTAATCGTCCGGCTAATTTATCGAGCGGAGGATTATAAGTTCCCTCTTCAATTTGCGTCTTGAATTTCGCCACAACGTCTTCCCTGACGTCAGGAATATTTTTTATTTCGGCATTGACTTTCGAGAGCAGAGTCCCGAATGAACTAAATTTCGCGTTGTCGGCTTCCTCGAAGGCTGAGCTGCCGTTGTAAGAAACACTCCTCTTGGATTTTTTATTGTTCAGGGCGTCAACGTTATATTGCCCCGATATTCTTCCAATCATTTTTACGCCCTCCTTTGCAAAATTTTCTTCGTTTTGAATCAAATTTCGGTCTTAAATTCGGCTACCTTTAGCAAAAAATTTTTTCTGCTATAATTGCCCGACAAAATATAAAAAAAATTTTTCGGAAGTTCCGAAGGATTTTTGGTTTTATTACTACATTTATTACTACAAAAATTAGCCTTTATCTCAGAATTTGTCTATATTTCTTCTCTATAAGTATCGGGGCGGCTACTGTTAAAAATTTCGTTCGCCCACATTACAGTTACAAGATTTTCTGTCTCAGACAAATTTATGATGCTGTGAGTATAACCCGGCAGCATGTAAACGGCTTGAATATTATCGCCGCTGACTTCAAATTCTAAAATTTCGTCCGATCCTATTTTTCTTTCCTGAATCAATCCATGACCAGCGACGACCCAAAAAATTTCCCACTTTGAGTTATGCCAGTGTTGGCCTTTTGTAATTCCGGGCTTAGAAATATTTATAGAAATTTGGCCATTATCTAAAGTTTTAAGAAGCTCCGTAAAAGTTCCTCGCGAGTCAGAATTAGTCTTTAGATCGCGAACGATTTTATCTTTAGGAAGATAAGAAAGATACATGCTGTAAAGTTTTTTTTCAAAACTTCCATCAGAAATCGAAGGCATTATTAAATTTTGCGGCTGGTCGTGAAAAATTTTTAACAGTTCTACAATTTTCCCGAGCGTTGCTTTGTAAGTAACAGGCGAATAACAATAGCGGCCGCCTTCTTTAGGAATAGCTGTAATGTCGTCATATTCGCAACGATGCGGACAATCTTCTATGCAGTCGTAAAGTTCTTCGAGTAAATCATCGATAAATAACATCTCTAATTCTACGTTAGGATCATTAATTTTAATCGGTAAATCGTTCGCGATATTATTGCAAAAAGTTCCAATGGCTGAATTATAATTAGGTCTAACCCATTTGCCGACAAGATTTGGAAATCTATAAACATAAACTTTCGCGCCAGTTTCAAGGCCGTAATTAAAAATTAACTCTTCGCCCGCTAATTTGCTGCGCCCATATTCAGAATCTCCAAAGCGTCCTGATAAAGTTGCCTGCACTGACGAAGAAATCATAACAGGAGCTTTATTTTTATATTTTTTCAAAGTCTCAAGCAGTGTCGAAGTAAATCCAAAATTACCTTTTTGAAACTCTGCAGGGTCTTTAGGTCTGTTGACACCGGCCAAATGAAAAACAAAATCGGCATGAGCGCAAAATTCTTCGAGTTCTTCAGGAGTCGAGGCTAAATCATATTCAAATATCTCATCAATTTTAATTTTAGGTCTTGTGAGATTTTTTCCGTAGCGGATACACTTAAGATTTTCGACTAAGTTTTTGCCGACAAAACCTTTAGCTCCTGTTATTAGAACATTCATTTAACAAATCTCCTCTTTCCGCCATACCATTTTATTTATAATACCGACGTAGGACTGTATAATTTTTACAACTTTGTCTGAAACATTTTCGTCAATATAATCAGGCACAGGCACGCCGTTATCATTGTTATTTATCATATCGACGGCTAAATCAACGGCTTGAAGCAGACCTTTTTCACTAATTCCTGATAACACAAAGCAGCCTTTATCTAAAGCTTCCGGCCTTTCTGTACTTGTGCGGATACAAACGGCAGGAAATGGACGTCCTATTGAAGTAAAGAA
>JAFVEW010000292.1 GCA_017475805.1 Synergistaceae bacterium
ATGTATATAAGACAACAAAAATCTCTCCTTTGTAGTTTTTTTGCTAAAAACATTTTACATGAGTAGAGAAATGTTGTCTTTATTTGTTTCGGGCTACCTGTTGCACTTGATATGATAATCTATCAGAGCCAACTTGTTGGCGAGGGGGTTATCATTTTTCAACTGTGCTTTCTATATATGCCGAATTGCTGAAGGTCTTGATATGGTTGTAAAATTGAAGTTTGAAAAATAAATTTGAGTTTGATTGGAGAATCTTGATGCCGGTAAAAAAATCTGAATTATATTCAATATTATGGGAAGCCTGTAATAAACTTCGCGGCGGTGTTGAACCTGCCCGATATAAAGATTACGTTCTTGTCCTTTTATTTTTTAAGTATGTCTCTGATAAATATAATAATGATCCTTTCGCGGAATTTATTGTTCCGCCTGAAGCTTCTTTTGATGATTTAATAAAAGCTAAAGGCAAAAAAGATGTCGGCGAGATAGTCAATAAAACTATTCAAAAATTTTTAGACGTCAATAAATTACGCGGCTCTTTGCCTGAAGTAAGTTTTGAAAATACTGACGAGTTAGGAGAAGGCAAGGCATTAATCGATAAAGTATCGGCATTAATCGGAATTTTTGAAAATTCTGCTCTCGATTTTCGCTCAAATCGTGCAAGCGGAGACGACATCATTGGCGACGCTTATGAATATTTCATGATGAAATTTGCCCAAGAATCAGGCAAAAGCAAAGGACAATTTTATACGCCCGCCGAAGTTTCAAGAATAATCGCGCGTTTAATCGGGGTTAAGGACATTAAGAAAAAAGCAACAATTTACGATCCTGCAGCAGGCAGCGGAAGTTTATTAATTAGAGCCGCCGATGAAGCTCCTGTTGATTCAAACGGAGACTCTATGGTTTCAATTTACGGTCAGGAAATCGATAACGCAACGGCCGGACTCGCTAAGATGAATTTTATTCTTCACCAGAAAGGCACAGGAGAAATCGCAAAAGGCAACACTCTTTCTGAGCCTAAATATAAAGACAGATTCGGACAGCTAAGGCGTTTTGATTTCGTCGTTATGAATCCGCCTTTCTCCGATAAATCATGGTCTGACGGATTAAGTACTGATTCAGATATTTATCATAGATTCGACGGCTTCGGTGTTCCTCCTGAAAAAAACGGCGACTATGCTTGGCTCCTTCATGTCATCAAATCTCTTGACACTAACGGCAAAGCCGGGATCGTAATGCCTCACGGAATTTTATTCAGAGGTAACGCAGAAGAATTTATCAGAATTAATTTACTTAAAACAAAATATATCAAGGGAATTATCAGCCTACCTCAAAATTTATTTTACGGTGCAGGAATCCCTGCGTGCCTCGTGTTCATTGATAAAGAAAACGCTGAAAAACGAGAAAATATTTTTTTCATTGACGCAAGCGACGGCTTCAAAAAAGACGGCAATAAAAACAGGCTGCGCGAGCAAGATATAGAAAAAATCGTGAGAGTTTACGAGAATCAACAAGAAATTAAAGGTTATTCCCGTCTCGTTCCGTATTCTGAAATTTTAGAAGATAACGCCGGAAATATGAACGTTCCGCGATATATTCAAAAAATTGATGACGCTTTACCTCAAAATATCGAGGCTCATTTACGCGGCGGAATACCTAAAAATGACATCGAATCGCTGAATAAAATCTGGAAAATTTCTCCCGGCCTTAAGAAAAAAATCTTTGCTCATTCCGAAGGAGATATTTATAAGTTAATCGTTTCAGCAAGCGAAATTGAAAAAATTTTTGAGAGTGATAAGGCTTTGCTTGCTCAAAAATTGAAAGAAAACACGGAAATTTTTAACGCTTGGAAAGATAAAGCCCGTGAATTTTTATTAAACATCGACGAAAAAATTGACCCTAAAAAATTAATCCGCGAATTAGGCGATATGATTTTACGCGATTATGAAAATTCTTTAATCGTTGATAAATATAGCGTCTTTGATTGCCTCATGAACTACTGGAACGAAACTTTACAGGACGACGTTTATATCATCAAATCTTCAGGCTACGAAGCAGGCCGAGAAGTTTCAGCTCAATACTACAAGAATGGGAAAATGAAAAATTTTGACGGCGAATTAATTTCACATGAAATCATAGAGCGCGAATATTTTGCTGAGAGGCTTGCAGACATTGAAAAATTTTCCGAAAAGATTAACGAAATTAACTCTGAAATCGACGAACTACGCGAAATTCTTGAAACCGACGATGACAACGAAGAAGACCGCATGAAATTATCCGCGCTGCAAGAAAAATTGAAGACTCTCACACGAAAAAACAAGGCCAAGCACAAAGAGCTTGACGAAGCAGTTTTGAAGCAATACGAATCTTTAAGCACTGACGAAATTAAACGCCTATTATTTAATGAAAAATGGACAGCTCGATTGATGAGCGATATTAACGGCGAGATTGAAAGCGTTTTGAATTCTTGCGTGTCGCGGCTTGTGATGATTGCTGAAAGATACGCGCGAACTCTCGGCGAACTTGAAAACGATACGGAGAAATCACGCGATGCCGTTAATCTTGTTTTGAAAGGAATGGGTTTCTGATGGATTATCCGGCGGATTGGGAAATTAAAAAGCTGGGAGAAATTGCCTCATATAAAAAAAATAACGCTCCTGTATCTAAAAAAAATTATATTAGCACTGAAAATATAAAACAAAATTTTGAAGGCATTGAACAATATAAAAGTAAAGAAGTAGTAACAGGGACAGCTTTTGAAAAG
>JAFVEW010000026.1 GCA_017475805.1 Synergistaceae bacterium
AAAAAAATACAGCTCAAACTAAAACTTCAAAGGGCAACGGCACTTTTACAACTCCGAGAAATACAGCGTCTAACACTCAAGAGCAAACACCTTCAGCTTCGACTCAGACTCAGGCTAACTCTTCGACCCAGCGCGGTGTTACTGTCTCTGTCGGCGGAGAAGATGATGTTTTTATCGGCGACGATTATGACTTAAGCAAACAAACAACGACGGCAAATAATAATAATAAAGCATCAACATCGTCAGCAAATTCGACGCCCGCGCCTTCAAATGCAAACACTCAGCAAAAAGCCTCAAATTCTACAACACCGTCAACTCCGGCGCAAACTTCACAGCCTGAACAGAGTCAAGCAAGTTCTGCAGGAAATAAAACGGCTCGTATTCGTTATCAAGTTCCGCCGATCGCAATGCCGATGGATTTAAGGATCGAAATCACAGACCCTAACGGAACACGCAACGTTATGAGCAGGCAAGTTAGGAGCGGCGAGAGCATCAACACAGCTGCAAGTTACTCGCAGGAATGTATAATCAAAATTTATCTTGGCGGCGAATCAGTCTGGCAGGAAAGACAGAGGTAAAAATTTTATGCGGAAAGTTTCATTAGCTCCTTCGTTACTTGGCGCAGACCCGTTAAACCTTTCAGGAGCAATTGAGTCTCTCGAAAATAATTTCGATTGGCTTCATCTCGATATAATGGACGGACATTTTGTAAAAAATTTATCGTTTGGATCGAGTTTTGCGGCGGCTTTACGAAAAAGATACCCTGACGCTTTTATCGACGCTCACTTAATGGTAGACGAACACGATATTATTTTGCCTGAATTTATCGCGGCTCGAACTTCGTCAATAACTCTTCACGCCGAGTCAGAGGGGCATTTGCTTCACGCTTCTTTGAGTAAAATTAAGGACGCAGGAATTAAAGCCGGAGTCGCTCTCTGCCCGCCGACAAGAGTCGCGACTCTTGATGAGAATATTTTAGACCTTGCTGATATGATTTTAGTGATGTCTGTAACGCCCGGCTTTGGCGGCCAAACTTTTATTCCAGGTTCATTGCGAAAAGTTCGGGAGCTTGTGAGCTTGCGGGCCGTTCATAAATATAATTATAAAATTGAAATTGACGGCGGTATAAACGAAAATAATATAATCAGTGCTGTGCTTGCGGGCTGCGACGCCATAGTAACGGGAAGTGCCGTTTTTAAGAGCGGACATCCTGCCGCGTGGCTTGCTAAGGCAAAGCATGATATAGAGGAGGCAATTAAAAATTTTGACAGAACGTGATGATGCGCTCAAAGACCTTGGGCGAATAGTAACAGAACGCCGTGAAAATGCAGGAATGACTTTAGAGGCGGTTTTTGATAAGACTCGAATCAGACCTGAATATTTGCGCGGCATTGAAGAGGGCGATTATACAGATTTCCCGGAGCCTGTTTATGTCAAAGGCTTCATAAGAACGTATCTTAAAGTTATCGGTGCGGAGGATTTACTCGAAGATTTCAACGCCCAGCTTAACCGCAGCGAACACTCTCATATCGGAGCTAAAAAAGAAATATCTTCCCGAAACGTCGCTAATGTTTTAAGCAACGGCTCATCGATGCCCGAAGGTTTCAAACCTGTTTCGCATTTTTGGCTGTTCCTTGTTTTGATTGCGGCACTTGCAGGAACAGGAACTTATGTTTGGTACGCTATGAATAACGGCGGACTTGACCTTAAAAATTTGAAATTTTTTAATTTTGAAGGCAGCGGCGGTGTAGTAAACTCTGAAAGTTCGTCGAGTGATCTTGAAGTCAGCGTAACGGAAATCGAAGACGTAACTATTTCAGACGACGCTGAAAATTCCGAATCTGAAGAAGAAGAATTAGAGCCGGAGCCTGAAGTTAAACCTTCGCTTGAAATTCATGCGATTAATGACGTTTGGCTTAGTGTCTCATTTGGAAATGCCCAGCCGACTTATAGAAGAACTTTGAAGAGCGGCGAATTTATGCGATGGGATTTAGGTGAGCCTGCCCGAGTCGTCTTTGGAAGACCTACAGCAGCGCAAGTAATTCTAAACGGCCAAGATTTAGGCATAGTAAATCCTAAGGCCAAGAAAGCTGAAACTTATATCTACAACGCTGACGGAACTTTTAAGAAAATAAAATAAAATTTATTTTTTATGATATAATAGGCAACGTAATAATTCCCGGCGCGAGTCGGGAATTTATTTTTTATTATTACATTTATTACTACAAAATCTTAATTTTAATTTGTTGCTGCAAAATTTTATAAAAAACTCTTGCGAAAAATTTGATTCTTTATTTCATAAAAACTCCCTAAGAAATTTCACGAAACAAAAATTCATTAGATTTTTTTATCTTACTTTGGCACGGTTTTTTGATAGGTAGGAGAAATTTTTATTGACAAATTTTATTTTCCAGTAATATAATCTACTCAGTTTTGAGGAAAAACTAAAAAATTCATTAGGTAAAGGGGTTGCAAATGTTGAGAAAATTCTGTAGAATGCGCACAACGCACAACGCACAACGCACAACGCAATTACTGTGCCTTATTGCAAACCTTTACAATCACAGATATTTAACTTCTAATTATACCACAAAGAATTTAATTCATAAAGCATTATTGACGGATGATATAAATCAGTCCGCTTGTTTGTCGTGGGGATGCTGCCCCTATGGCTACGTATGGACTTTTTTATATAGAAAAATTTCTTTAGGAGGTTTTATTTTATTATGAGGCGAATTAATATATTCGTTTTATTATGCGCGTTTGTTTTGGCTATGAGCTCTAGCGCGTGGGCTGCTGCCCCCAGTGCTAAGGGTGTGTCTATTGACGTAGTTGTTGGAAGCAAAGATATTATTTTAGAAAAGCTTTTAAACAAAGCCTCAACGGATTTCGTACCCGATGCTAACTTCAAGCATTCAGGAGATATTGATGCTACTATCACAACAACAAGTAAGGACGCGATTGCCAATATTATAAAGAATAAAGTTAGCGCGGCGTCAATAGACATTGGAAATTTGACTACGTTAGGTATTTTCCAGCATGAGAGTAAAGACAAGGGTTACATTATAGCCAGTATCGATCTTGCTGGTAATTTTGCTAATGTCAGTGCATCGAATTTTATAGTTGGCTTCGTAAGTTTAGATGAAACACCAAACACAGCAGGTTTCGTCCAGGCGCAAGTCGTGGTTTCTAGTGATGAAGTTATCTCATTAGCTACATCTCAGAGCGTAGATGTGCTTATTACGGATGAATTGAAGCAATTATATGCTGTAGCGGAAATAAACGCATATGCTAATTTCGTCATGGTCGCAGCAGTGAGCAAAGATGCAGCAGTAGAAGAGCAGAACCCCGGCAGTAAAGATGACGAAGAAGACAAGGTTATTCCTGGCTCTAGCACAACGGAGAAGGTAGATGAACTTGAGGAAGATATACAGACATCCATCTTTGAAGCAATGGGTGGTGAGCTTACAGCTGAGGATTTTGTTACGGGGACGACAGGAACTATCGAAAGCATTAAAGAATCAGAAGCAGAACTTTATAAGACGCTCACATCGTCAGATGCTCTTATCGAAGCCATTGCTGCTGGTGAAGGTGATGTCACGTTCAAAGCAGGCACAGTAACTACTTTCGGCTTAGTTACACCCAGTGGTAATGGACGCGTTTTGCAGAAAGCCACAGCCCCTGCGGAG
This sequence comes from Synergistaceae bacterium, assembly GCA_017475805.1. The sequence goes on from JAFVEW010000026.1 coordinate 3,690, forward strand.
GCGCAAGGTTTATCATTAGCGAAAATCGTGTTCTACTTCATCAAAGTAAGTTTCTTCAATAAGGATTCAGCTTCAGGTAGTGCAGCCACCAATCCTGCGGCATTCTTGGCAGCTGAGGGTGATATGGTAGAAGCTACGCTGTTTGACACTGAAGGCAAAAAATTAACAGAAGATACCCTTCCTGAGGAGTTCTACGCGGTCCCGAATGAAGACCTCGAAAAAGGTACTGCTTACGTCATGGTAGCTGGCGAAAACGACGATGAAGAAGAATCAGAAGAATACACGTTAGAAAACGCTAGCGACTATGTAGAAAAAGTCAAAGCGTTATTCGCAACGGAGTACACCGATGTTAACGTATTAGGCATTTTCAAAGCAACTAAGGCTGGAGAAGCTCTTGTCTCACTTGACAAGGAGGCATTTGATTTTGCTGAAAACAAAAAAGCTTATCTTGTAGATGTAACTCTTGCGGATCCCGCAAACAAGGGAGAAATGACGCTCCTGTCGAGCGATAAGGAGACTAAAGTCACAACTACTGGCGATACTGTAGCATATGTGAAAGCAGCTGAAGTTGAAGCAGATACAACTTACGCAGTAGTTACAGCAACGTCGTCATCAGCTAGCTCAAAGCCGACACTCTACAGCGACAGCGACATATCTAAGCCAACAGAAGATCAAACTGATGAAGCAAGAGATGCCTTTGAAGGCAATGAAAATTACGATTTCGATGAAGTCTTAGGCGTTTTCACAGCTAAGGAGAATGCACCTGCTCTTGTCCCTGCAAAAGTTGAGGCCGGAACATACTATGTTTTCTTCGTTCCTCTCACAGTAATTAATCCTGGCAGCGTTAAAGCAGCAGCTTCAGCAACACCTATCGAATCAACACTTTATGATGACTCTGAAATGAAGAATGAAACCGCCAGCGGCAGTGAGTCATCGTATGCATTATCAAAAAATTCTCTTATAAGCGGCACAGACTACGCTATAGTTTCCGCCACAAAATCAAGCAAAACTACTATTGGCAGCAGCAGCAGCGGATGCAACGCGGGCTTCGCAGGTCTTGCAGTTTTAGCAGCACTTGCTTTGATTAAAAAGAGCAAGTAATTATTAAATATGCTATAAAAACTACCCTAATGGTTTTTATATATCCGCCCTGTCTCAAGCAGGGTGGATTTCTTTTTTCAGCGAAATAAAAAATAACTTGCAAAGCTCACAGCAAAAATAATTAAAATTGTTCGGCGTTTTGAAAATTCAAAATATCGGCACACGAAAAACATTAACGCTCCGAGCCATAAAGTTAGAGTTAAAAGATTATATTTCATGTTCCAGGTAATAAAATTCGCCGTGAAATCTGCAAGTCTCTCCCATAAAATAAAAATTCCTTCGATCGAAAACATAAAATTATGGACTACAGGAAAATTTATTAAATCTAAAAATGCAAACACCGACGCTATTACGAATGCAAACGAAAAATAAAGAGGCGCAAATAAATTCAAAATAAATCCTACAAACGGCATCGCCTTAAATGTCGTTATAACTTGAGGAAAAATCGCCATGTTTACAGCCGCTCCGGCATAAAGCCATGTGAATTTATCCCAAGTAAGCATTGTAAGAGTCAAAGCCGATAGCATTGAAAGCCGCCAGCTTATATTCCAAAATAAAAAAGGTCTGAATAAAAGCAAAATAACTCCCGCCGCGCTCACAGCGTTGACTCCGTTAGTCTTGCGGCCAAGCAAAGGAGAAATTAAGCCGATTTGAATCATTAAGGCCGCTCTCATTGCGCTTGCTGCTGCTCCCGTTAATAAAACATAAAGCCACATAAATATCGATAACATTAAAAAATTTTTATATCGTCCTAAAATTATTCCTGCGCATAAGACTGCTATTCCGACGTGGAAACCTGAAACGGCTAATAAATGACTCGTCCCCCATTTTCGATGCTGAGAGTCTAAATTTTCATTATGCTGGCCGAGCCAAGCTGCTTTAAGATAATTTGCCGTTCGTTCACGAGCTTTTATTGTCAAGTTACGAGAGAGTTTATAACGCATTAGGGGCAGCGAAAATCCCGCCGGAAGCTCTTTAATATTCTTGGCGGTTACCCAAGCGTCCGCGCCGTTAGCTTTCCAAAAATTTCGTTCGTCAAAATCTCCGCGCGTCTTTGCTGTCTTAAAATTTCTAATTGTTCCGTCAAAATTAATTCTCGTTCCTTCTAAAAGTTCAGCAAAATGAAAACGTCCGACTAAGCGTCCATGATTTTCAGTGTCGATGACGATAGCGTAAATTCTTCCCCAAGTCTTAACTGAAGTTATTAATCCTGTTTCATTAGTAAAAGACTCTTCATGAACATCAGGAACAGACAGCGCGAAAAATATTCTAACTGAACACAAAAGCGCGATCGAAAGGCCAACAAAAAAAATTTTCCATTGAGCTTTTATATCGTGTTCGTAAGTTAAAAAAGCTGCGCCTGTAAAAATCAAAGGCACTAAAACACACGCCCAAGCTCCTGCACGGTCATAGAGAGCAAGACTTGAAGCAAGCGAAACTAAAACACAAAGAGCCGGAGCGAGTCGTAAAATTTCCATTTTTAATTTTTTATTTTTGATTAGCGAATTAAAACTTGCGAACGCATTTTCTCAAGTTTAGCTTTGCCTATGCCTTTAACTTTCAATAAGTCTTCAGGGCTTGAGAAATTTCCGTTTTTATTTCTATATTCGATGATTCTTTTAGCAATCGCAGGGCCTACGCCGTTTAATCTTTCTAATTCTTTGGCACTTGCGGAATTAATATTAATTTGCCCGTTGTCTGTTTTAGGCGCGACTGTTCGAGTCTGTGATTGTCTTTGATGAATCACAATCGGATTATTTGAGCTTGCCTGCATTCCCGGTATTCGGGCCGGAATATTAATATCCTGATTTTTCTTTGCGCCTTTTGCAAGAACATTAATTTGAAGACCGTCAGTTAATTTCGAGGCCATATTCACGGACGCTTGATCAGCTTTTTCTGTGAAACCTCCGGCTGCTTCGATAGCTTGAAAAATTCTTGAATCGGCGGAAACTTTATAAATTCCCGGATTTTTAACTTCTCCTGCAACATGAACAAACCAGTCTGATTTAGGCTTAGGAATTTCGATTTTAATCTCCTGCCTTGCCTCTTCGGGTTTAATTTCAGAACTTAAACTTAAATTTGAAGCTGCTAATTGCGATTTTGAGTTTGAAATTAAATTTTGCTGAGTTTTTTCACGTTCAGGGAAAAATAACATTGTGAAGATTCCCGCTGCTAAAAATATAATGACACCTGCCGCCGTTATTAAAGTGCTTTTATTACGGCCTGATGATTCATTCATGTTTGAACACTCCCGGAAAGTTTTTCGTAGAATTATAACGCAATTACACGAATTGACGCCCCTAAAATCGCAACATAAAATTATAAATTAAATTTTTAAGAAAGGACTGAACGATTATATTTAATTCTGCAGATTTACTTTTGCCAAACTTAAATGAAAAAGATTTTTCAAAATGGGCGGTCATTGCCTGCGATCAATTTACTTCACAGCCTGAATATTGGGAAGGCGTGAAAAATTTTGTCGGCGACTCTCCGTCTGCTTATAATTTAATTTTGCCGGAAGCGTTATTAAGCGAAGATGACAACGAAAAAATTTCGCAAATTAATGCAGCAATGAATGAATATCTCGAAAAAAATATTTTCAATGAGTATAAACATTCTTATATTTACGTCGAAAGAACTTTATTAGACGGCTCAATAAGACGCGGTCTTGTCGGAGTCATTGACCTTGAAGAATATGATTTCAAAATCGGCTCGGCTTCAAAAATTCGTGCGACTGAAGAAACTGTAACAGAACGAATACCGCCGCGAAAAAAAATCCGCGAAAATGCTCCGATCGAACTTTCTCATGTTATTTTGCTTTGCGACGATGAAAGACGCGAAATAATCGAGCCTCTAACGTTGAAGAAAGA
>JAFVEW010000293.1 GCA_017475805.1 Synergistaceae bacterium
TTCGCAACCTGTTCAACTACTGGGTGGCATGGGCTTTCACGGATTTTCCCCGTCGGGTCGTAAAAAACATCGCCGTCGTGCTTGTGTTAGTACTGCTTCCATGAATTTGCCATGTCTTCGTAACCGTTGCCCGTTAATTCATGCAAAACTTCGGATAAATTTCCCGTCCTGCCCTCGTTTCTTGCTCTGTAAACAACGTGGGTTATCGCGCCGATTAACAAAGACCGCGCCGTCTGTTCCCAATGCCCGTCAACGCCCTTGCCGTCGGGGTCAACTAAGAGTGTCGCAACGTTCATGACATCGCCTGTTTCGTAAACCGTTCCGATTCGGATTTCTGCGAGAGGATTGTAACGTGCGCTCCGTCCCTCGATTGCGTCAGTCGGATCCCAGCGCAAAACCTTATGCCCGTTCTGATGCCGCCAGCCCGAAGTTAAAGCCCAGTTCTCGCCCTTGATGTCGAGTACGACTACGGAATGTTCCCACGACATTCGCCGCGTCCTGTTTAACGTTGCGGTTTCGGATAGTTACCGCGATTAAAGCCACTCCGATAAAAGCACAGCCGCCCATAAAGTCAAAGCACTTAATTTATGTTAAAATTTTCGCGTAGAAATTTCTCGGTGAAAATTCGCTGAAAAGTTTATTTTTGGTCACTACTTTGGTCACTACAAAAAGTTTAAAATTTTCTTCTCGTCATCGCGATTCACAGATTTGATTTTAAAATTAAAAAAACGATTTTAAATTTTAAATTTATTTCTCGCAGAGCCGTAGAGTTTTATTACAAAAAATAAGTTCTTTTACTATAACTCAGAATTTCATTCGGGAGTCTGTTTTGTCCGACGTTCCAAGCAAAATATTGAGTTCCAGCAACGAACGACAGAAAAATTAAAATCAGCCCTATGACCGCAGGAGCTTTTGAAATTTTCTGCTTCGAGGCTTTGCGGAATGAATAACTTTAATCGTAGTTTTCATGCTTATCTGTCCTCACTCTGACTGCGGCTTCGGCTGTGATGCTGTTCCCGTTCAATGGCTTTAACAGCTTGAGCTTTTTCCTGTCCTGACTGCCATTTCAGGTCTAATTTTTCGCCTGGCTGACCAGTTGCAGGGGCTTTGAGTTCAAGGCGTTTCAGCTCGTAAATAAAAAGGCTTCGACCTTTGATAAGCATTAACGTGTCCTTTGTTCTCGAAATTACCTCTGCGCCTTTGAGATTCGGAAATTGCCCCTGACGGACGATTTTATTTTTCGAGATGTACGTTCCAGATTATCCGATCTGCTTCAACTTTTATCGCCTTAGCATATGTATTGTATTTTTCCTTTCAGAAGCAATTAACTAAGGTTTTAACTGCTTCGTCTGAGTATTGACAAGTTGCTTCTTTGCCCGCTCTCTGGTACAATGTGTCAATAAACTTACTATACCTTGACAAAAATAACAAGGTACAATAAAATATTTTATAAATATTCCGCCGCCGTTAATGTGTTTGAATCGGCTTTGAAATTTCAAACATAATTATAGACGGGATATATTTTTTTTGTCAAGATTTATATTTATCGTAAAAAATCTCAGTTTTATTACTACAAAAATCTTAAAATTTTTCGTTGTTCATGCCGATTTTTATTTCCTTTTGCTTGAGATTTTAATTTCTCGAAAATTTTTCTGTGTTCTTCGTGAATAAAATTAAATTTTTTATTGCTATCTGCCATTTTTCTGCTCCTTAAAATTATTTTCTGCAACGACTGCGAGTCCGTGTTTCCTGCGTGGTCATGACGGCTTTGTGGGAATCGTCCGAAAAAGAAATTTTTAGATTTTCTCCGACTTCGGGAATCCGTTCTAATTTTTCAAGCCTGTGAGCAAAAAGACTGCGCTTGCCGCTTAACTGGACGCAGTATCCTTTTTCTTTGTCAACGTAACGGATTTCGCCTTTATATTCCTGCCCGTCAGTACGGGGATTCGGATAAACGTAAACATCGCCGTCAATCAGCTTCAAGTCACGAATCATCTGCGAGGTTATTTGAGTTTTTTCTTCGGGGATTCCGTAAGCGGCTTTGATTTCGGGAGGATTTTCAACTTTCGGAGCTTCAACGGTCGGAGGCGTTTCCTGAACTGGCGAATTATTCTCCTGCATTGTCAGTTCAGTATTCAGCTTGGCAAGCCGGGCGGATTTTTCCTTTAATTCTTCCGCATACGGGAAGCCTTTTTGCAATTCTTCCTCAGTCGCTTTAACCTGACCGTGATAATTTTCAAGCTGTCCGCGTGTTTCTTCGAGTTTTTTCGGAATTTCGTTTATGGCGTTTTCGATTCGAGTTAAGTTGCCGAGTACGCTCGTTCCGAGTTCGATGTTGTGGTCGGTTGCGCCCTCAAGATTCAAAAACATTTTCCCGAACGACCGATCCATGTAAACGCTCATCTTGAAACCACGATATTCGCCGATTGTCCCGTGATTCTGTCCCAACGTCTGAGCCGCCGCCAAAAGAGCCTCGCCAGCTTCCTGTTTTTGGGGCTTGCCCTCGCCATCGAGTCCGAACGAACGTCCCATAACTTTCATCTGAAAATCAGAGTCCTTAGTTTTCAGAGAAGTTTCAACGTCCTGCTCCAAAAGTTTAATTTTTTTCTCCGTGTTTGAAATTGCCAGCGGCAGAGATTTATTTAACTTGTCCTGCAAGGCATAACGCTGGTCTTTGAAACTCGCTTCGAGGACTTTCAGCTTATTTACGTCAATATCAAGTTCCATTTTCTCTTTAATTCGGGTGTCGCCAATGCAGAGGGCTTTTACTTCGGCGTAACTCAGAACAGATTCGTCAACGTCCTCACAGCTCCGCAAGGGCGTTTTGCTTGTCATTACCTGACTTATGAATTTCTGTTTATTTTCGACCGTCTGATATAAATAAGCGTCAAACGTGCTTTCAGTTACGTATCGGAAAATGTTGACTTCGGGATTTTTGTTGCCCTGACGGATTATTCGTCCAGCCCTTTGTTCGAGGTCGGCTGGTCGCCACGGGCAGTCTAAATCATGAAGCGCGATTAACCTGTCCTGAACGTTTGTTCCTGCTCCCATTTTTTGAGTAGAACCCATGAGGACTCGGACTTCGCCGTTTCTGACTTTGGCAAATAATTCATCTTTTTTCTTTTCAGAATCAGCGTCATGAATAAAAGCGATTTCGTTTTCGGGGATTCCGTCAGCAATCAATTTATTTTTTATGTCATCGTAAACGTTAAAGCCCTTATCCTTGCCGGGAGTTGAAAAATCGCAGAAAACTAACTGCGTCAGCTTGTCTTTTTTCGTGTCGTTCCAAATTTGAAAAATATTTTTAACGCACGTGTTGACTTTGCTGTCCGGGTCGTCGGGCAATAACGGATTTATGAGCCTTTGGTCAAGCCCGATTTTTCGTCCGTCCGAAGTTATTTTCAGCATATTGTCAACGTTCGGTTCGACCTGACGGGTGTGGACTTTGCTTGCACGTTCGGAAAGTCCTGCGACAAGCTGTTTCTGTTCCTCAGTCGGCTTCACCGAAACAACATGAAAATTCGCTTTCGATCGAGGCAAATTAAGCATATCAGCAGTTTTTATATCCGCGACTTCCTTAAAAGTTTTCATGAGTTCGGGAAGATTGAAAAATTTTGAAAATCTCGTCTCCGCCCTGAATCCCGTTTCCTCGGGAGCTAACTCTAACGCCGTTGTCGTTTCGCCGAAAGTCGAAGCCCATGCGTCAAAATTTTGAAGCCCCAACGACTGCAATTTTCCCATTTGAAGATAGAGTTGCATGGTGTAAAGTTCGGTCATGGAGTTGCTCACGGGAGTTCCAGTCGCGAAAATTTATTTTTATGTCCGAGCTTTAGTTGTCCTTCTCACTTTTTCGCCTTAGTTTACCTTAGTTATGATTGTCCTTTCAGAAGCAATATACTAAGGTTTGCTTACGCCATCGCGCTACTGCTTCATCGAAAATAACGAATTTTTTTCGCTCTTTCTCTGGGTAAATTATTTGTCAATTTACTAGCCATTCTACTAACAATAAATTAAAAAAGGATGAACGACTAAAATAATAATGTTATAATAATAAAGGTTAAATTATTTGTCAATTTACAAAAATGCTCTGCCTTGAGGCGGAGTATTTTTTACTATACTTTTAGAGCCTCGATAAATTTAGCCTGACGTTCGTTTGAAAGCGGAATTTTCTCGAACTGCGAATGCCCGATAATTATCGCGTCATAATCGCCCGTTGCGATTTTCGCGCAGAATTTTTTTCGGTTTTTCGTTTCAAAATCGCGTTTTGTTGCGACTAAAACGTTCGCGCCCGGATAAAGTTTCAGGGTTTCGGTCGCCATCTGTTCCGTTAAATGGTTCGGAACGACAAAAAGGCTTTTATGCGACAAGCCGATTCTTTTTGACTCCATAGCCGCCGCTACCATTTCATAAGTTTTTCCTGCTCCGACTTCGTGGGCTAAAAGCGTGTTGCCGCCGTATAAAATTCGGGCTATTGCGTCTTTCTGATGTTTTCTTAAATTTATGTCGGGATTTATGCCGCCGAATTTCAAGTGGCTTCCGTCATATTCACGTGCCTTTGTTGAATTGAAACGTTCATTATAGATGTTCACGAGCCTTTCTCTGCGTTCGGGGTCTTCAAAAATCCAGCTTTTGAATTTTTCCTTGATTTCTTCCTGCTTCTGCTGGGCTAAAGTCGTGGGTTCGTTATCTATTACCCGACGTTCGTTGCCGTTAGCGTCCAAAACAGTTTTGAAAACTTTGACGGTTTTAAGGTTCAACGTCTCCTCGATTATGCCGTAAGCGTTGATATGTTCCGTCCCGTATGTCGTGTTCGCTAAAATGTTTCCTGCATCGAGTTTTTTGCTTGAAATGTTCCACGATGAAGTCTGAGGCGAATAGCTGACGTTAATATTTCGCTTGTAATAACCGGGCGTTTGCAAAAGTTCATGCGTAAATTTCTCGATGTATTCGGGCGGAATCCACGTTGATCCTAATCTCACGTCAATTTCGGTGGCTTTTAATCTTTCAGGCTGGGCGGCTTCAAGGGCTTTCACGTTTTCCTCAAATTGGGGATTATTCGCTGATAAAAATTTCGCCATGAATAATTTTTCGCGGACGTTTCCCGACAAATATTCGTCAGCAGTCTGATATTCGGGCTTTCCTGCCTCTCCTCCGATTGGCGTTGGCTTCGGAACTTTGAAAATCTCGCCTTTTAACTCAGAAAATAATTCTTCCTCGCTCTTGCCCGTAAGCGAACTCATATAAGCCATATCAACACGGGCTTTTTCCGAGATTGAAAGCAAAAGGGCTTCCTGCGCCGTTTCGACCGAAGTCGGGACAATATTCTGCTGAATCGTCCGCTTCGTGAACATATCCGACTTCCCGATAAAATTTCTGTGAGCGTCAAGATTTTCAAGTCCGCAGATTAAATAATATGAGCTGTCTTCATCAAAGGCTTTCGCGTTCTGAGAATCGTTAATCCGTCCGTAAGTCCGCGAAAAATTATCGTAAGCCTGATTTAATTTTTTCTGAAGCTCCGCAAGCCTTTCATCACTGCAACCGTCCATTTGGGCGTTTATGACTTCACGGCAAGCGTCCCTAACTCTTACCATGCCTTTTGCGCGGCTTATCGCTGTGGCTGGGAGGTCGGGCTTGTACATTTGGGAATTTTCGCGGTAATAGAGTTCCCCGTCAACAAGGGTGTAGCTGAAATTTCGGACGCTCGGATCGGCTGGGATTGATTCCCTGACATTTTCCTGCGTCTGAATTTCGCGTTCTTCAATTCTGCCCTGAATTTTTCCAAGTGCTTCGGATAACTGCTTCTGCAAATCCGCGCCCTCGATAGGCTCACAGGTCGTTTCGTCCTCGTTGCCGTAAA
>JAFVEW010000294.1 GCA_017475805.1 Synergistaceae bacterium
CAGAATATTGCGTGATACTTGGCAATTTAATTGAAAACGCTTTGAGAGCCGTGAAAAATTTTCCGCCTGAAAACCGCAAAATAAAAGTAATTTCGTCGCTTCTTTCAGATACAATAATAGGAATTTCAATCGATAATCCTTACTGCGGAAAAATAAAATTCGGAAGAAACGGACTTCCAAAATCAGAACGTGAAGGACATGGTATTGGATTAACTTCAGTATTAAATACCGTCAAACGTTACGAAGGCTCATTAAATATCACAACTGATAATAATATTTTTTCTGTTGATATAGTCCTGCACTGCAATCAAATTACCCAATAAACATAGTTACAGATGTACTCCACTAAGATGCCAGAGTATGGAGAACTCGTCTGACTTTTCCATAAACTTTCTCGCTCTTAGAAACTCTCGCATATTTGCTGTATCAAATCTGAATTTGCCAATCCCCTTGCATTTTTCGCCGCGTCTGTTTGTATAATATTGAGCACTAAATATGGGAGGGATACTGAGTGAATAGTTTATTTGCGAAAACGCTGAGGAGACTAAGAGAGGAAAAGGGACTTTCGCAGAAACAGCTAGGACAGCAGGTGTTTGTTACGCATTCAACCGTGGCACGTTGGGAAAACGCCAGCCGACTACCTGACGCTATGATGATTGTCCGCCTTGCAAAGTGTTTCGATGTGGACGTCAACAGACTGTTCCAGCTTGCGGCGCAGAGCGAGGAAAGCCCGAACGTCATCATAGTGGACGACAGCAAAGTAATCCTCTCTGACGCTCTGACTGTATTGGGTGAAACCATGCCGTACGCGAATATCACGGGCTTTATTTGGCCGTTAGAAGCGGTTGAATATGCAAAAAAGAATCGCGTTGCTCTTGCTATTCTTGATATTGAACTTGGAACGGCAAGCGGGCTTGACCTCTGTAACACGCTGCTTGAAATCAATCCGCGCACAAATATTATATTTTTGACCGCCTACGCTGATTACTCACTCGACGCATGGAAGACAGAAGCAAGCGGCTTCATGCTCAAGCCGTTAGTCGCTGAGGACGTAAAGGAACAATTAAAAAAACTTCGCTATCCATTTTTTACGTGGGGGGGGGTAGAAAATTTTGATTAAGTGGTACGATGATTATGTTGTTTATTTCGTAAGCGGCGCGGCACTGCTGTTAAGTTTTTTCGGTCTGTGGTTAATTGCGATAATGCCAGGAATTGACCGTTGGAGCAAACGTTTTTTCAGGATTTTGTTTACAGTCCTTGTGCTTCTGTCTCTGATAGGATTCATCGACTCGGTAGCGTACAAATATGACATCACAGTTGGTACAATGCATTTTATAATGTTGATTGAAACCGTAATGCTATCATTGCCGCTGCCGATGATGACGGTCTATCTTCTGCACTGCTGCGGTGAAAGCGTGTGCTCGAATAAGCTCTTTTATGCTGTGCTGGGACTGTGGGCGGCCTTTATTGCCGTGCTTGCGTGCGCTCCGTTCATCGGAGATTTTTACTATTTTACGCCGGACAAGCAATATCACCGCGGAACTTGGTATCCTGTTCTGCTAATGCCGATGTTGGCGGTTATGCTGCTCAATACCGCCGGAATGATACGTTATAGGAAACGGCTTTCACGTAAAGCATTCCTGAGCTTCCTTATAACCTTGCTGCCGTTGACTGGCGTTGTACTCGTGCAGATGTTCATAGAAATCTATCCGCTAATCGACATTAGCATTGTCATTTCCGCCCTGTCAATGTACAGCCTCATACTGTCCGACCAGATAGAGCAGGACTTGCTCCGTCAGCGTGAAATAGCAAATCAGCGAGCCAGCATTATGGTGCTTCAAATGCGGCCACACTTTATCTACAACACAATGACGAGCATTTATTGCCTCTGCGACCAGAACCCGCGGCTTGTCCGTCAGGTCATCATGGATTTTACGACATACCTGCGGAAAAATTTTACAGCCATTGCGAGCGCAACACCTATAACTTTTTCTTCGGAACTGGAACACACCCGCGCATATCTCGCCGTAGAGCAGGCACAATATGAGGACAGTCTTTTTGTTGATTATGACATTCCTCATACATTATTTAGACTGCCGCCGCTGACCTTACAGCCGATTGTTGAGAATGCTATCAAGCACGGCAGAGATCCTTACGCAGGCTCATTCCGCATTTCTATCAGGACTAGAAAAACTGATTCCGGCAGTGAGATTGTCGTAGCGGACAATGGACGAGGTTTTAACACCGCTGATGACAGCGAACCTCACACCGCGCTCAAAAACATTAAAGAAAGACTTGAAATCATGTGCGGAGGAAGCTTGACGGTAACACCCAATGACGGAGGCGGGACTGTAATAACGGTGATAATCCCGGACAGCGCAGAACAATAAATGTACCTCCTTATGATATTTCACTGTGATTGAAAGGACTTGACAATCTGGAACCCCCCTTATGTTAAGGGTAAAAAATCAATAAAATATCAGAGAATTTTCGCTGAGTTTATTTTTTATTTTTTTAGGAGGTTTGAAAAAATTATGACAAAAAAGCTTACAACCATTCGTTTTAGCTTTTTATTTTTGTCGTTGGCTTTGATGATTTTTTTCGCAATAGTCAGCGGCGGCTGCGGTGGAGGCGGCAGCAGTAGCAATGGCAACAATCCTTCCTCAAATAAAGCCGTCATGTTAGGGGAATTGACACAAGAACGCGCTCAAGAAGTCAAGGACAGCAATTTATACTCGTACATTAAGGAAAGACTTTCAGAAATTGCGTCTGTTTCGACTGCAGATGAAAATGAAGACGAGTTCGACATCGAGAGCCTCAACGACGGTGATATTCTCTTCATACCTGACGCAAGCGAACTGCGCAATGTTGACAACTCTACACGAGAGCAAATACTGACAGCATATTACGATTTAGGCGTTGCTGTCGTAGCTATATATCCTGACTCTGACGACATAGGAGCTATGGAAGATTTCTTTAATATTCAACTGGGCAGACCTGTTTCAGATGACGGAATAACGCCTTTGACTAATCCGCACTATGAATTTTTAGCCTTAGGGTGGCGGCAGATCATAGATGAGGGAGCGTCGAATACTTTCATTTATGCCGGAGATCACAAAGAAAACATCGAAGAATTTTACGGCCTTGATGATAAGTTCGTATCAGGTGATATAGTTATCGAACGCAAAAATTTCAACAGCGATGATGAATATGCTATAGAGATATTAAAGGCTTACGGCCTGACCGACGCGGAAATTAAGGAATTTGAAAAAGTTTTTGAAGAGCTTGCGGCTGAATACTACGAAGAATACGTTCAAAATCTTTTTGAATGGGCTGCCGGACTTGATAAGCAGACAGAACTCATAACGGCTGATTTCGTAGCGGACGTAGCAAAACTTAAAGCTCAGATTGCAGCAGATGGCGACAGCGCAAGAGAAATTGAGGGATTCGCTTCAGGCACATTTACAAAGTGGCACGATTCAATTAGGAGAGAATTTTGTGATTATTTCCGCGAGTTCGGAGACGGTAAAAATAATAGCGCGTTCAAAGAATTTGTTTACAGCAAAAGCGGCCATAGCAATTATGACAGACTTTTGAAATATTGGTCAACCAGCGGAAGCAGTAACAAAACAGACGGCAAAGCTATTCCAGTGAAGCACGACACTGACGCTACTTATAGAGTTATGAGCCTTCACAGTTTTAGTAATCAAAAAGATTACTACATAATAACAACAGACGCTATAACCAGACCTGTAGACCTTTGGATTTGCGCTCCGAAAGGCGGAACACGCGGTGAATTAGAAGGCGGAGATCCGGGTCTCAGCTATTACTATGATTTAATTTTCGGAGGCAACAGGGGCTTGTCTACAAAAGTTTGGTCTTCAGTGAAAGAAGCAAACTTAGAGAAATATATGCCGAACAGAACCGTCAATAAAGAAACCCAAGTATCAGACAGCAGCGCATTTAATATCGGAGGCGGCGTCAGCTTAGGCGGCGGCGGCGGCAAAAATTGGAATGGTGGCGAGAAAACTCCGATCGGGCAGGGTAATCTTGAAGCCAGTTTCAACTGGGGAATTTCGCATAGAAGCTCTAAAACATGGACGACCAACGATTACGAAATCGTCCCTAATATCACTCTTGATAATGGTAATGGACTCAAAGTGGCTCAATGGGACCTTTTATGCACTTGGCCTGAATACTCTGATAAAACTGATTCTTGGACAGTATCATCAGCTTTCAAAGACAACGTTAGTTTTTCGACTGAATCAATTTGGAGTGTACCGTCGTCAAAACGCAATGAAACCGCTTTCTACGGACAAAATTTATGGATTCACGGCTTCTGCTGGGCTCACGATATGCCTTCTCAAAAAGTAAAATCCTTTAACGCTGAAGTCCAGCATGAAGGTATAGTTAAGCAATTAGAATTGCCTCGGCCTCCGCTGTTAGGTATAGGAAGCGCAACAACTACAGGCAACAAGAACGCGAAAATGTATACAGCAAAGATATTATCTGAGAACGATTGGACAGCTACGTCTGATTCCGATTGGCTCGAGGTTATACACACATCCGGCGGTGCTACAGGCAAAGACGGCACAGATTTTAGCTACACCGTAACGGAGAACAATACAGGCCAGCCGCGTATTGGAACAATAACTGCCAAGAGCGGCACATACGTAGCAAGAATTAAGTTCGTACAGTCGCCTGATGAAAATTAGAAATGAGGAATTAGAAATGAGAAAAAAAACAAACTTTTTATTTTTGTCGTTGGCTTTGATGATTTTTTTCGCTATAGTCAGCGGCGGTTGCGGCGGCGGAGGAAGCAGTAAAAGCAATGGCAATTCTTCCTCAAATAAAGCCGTCATGTTAGGCAATATGACACAAGAACGCGCTCAAGAAGTCAAGGACAGCAATTTATACTCGTACATTGAGAAAAGACTTTCAGAAATTGCGTCTGTTTCGACTGCTGATGAAAATGAAGATGAAGACGAGTTCGACATCGAGAGCCTCAATAACGGCGATATTCTTTTCATACCTGACGCAAGCGAACTGCTTAATATTGACGATACTACAAGAAATCAAATACTGACGGCATATTACAATTTAGGCGTTGCTGTCGTAGCTATATATCCTGACTCTGAAGATATAGAAGCTATGGAAAAATTATTTAATGTCAGCCTTAGCAGACCTGTCTCAGCTGACGGAGTAACGCCGCTGGCTAATCCGCACTATGAATTTTTAGCCTTAGGGTGGCGTCAGATTACAGATGAAGGAGCAGCAAATACTTTCGTTTATGCCGGAGATCACAAAGAAAATATCGAAGAGTTTTATGGTCTTGATGATAAGTTTGAATCAGGTGATATAGTCATCGAACGCAAAAAATTCAACAGCGATGATGAATATGCTATAGAGATATTAAAGGCTTACGGCCTGACCGACGCGGAAATTAAGGAATTTGAAAAAGTTTTTGAAGAATTAGCCGCTGAATATTATGAAGAGTATGTTGAAAGTCTCTTTGAATGGGCTGCCGGACTTGATAAGCAGACGGAGAGCATAACGGCAGATTTCGTAGCGGACGTAGCTAAACTCAAAGCTCATGTTGCTGCAGAAAATGACAATAAAAAAGAAATTGAAGGCTTCGCTTCAGGTACGTATACGCAGTGGCGTGATTCAATTAACATGGAGTTCTGCAATTATTTCCGCGAGTTTGGAGACAATAAAAATAACAGCGCGTTCAAAGAATTTGTTTACAGCAAAAGCGGCCATAGCAATTATGATCGGCTTTTGAAATATTGGTCAGCGGGCGGAAGCAGTAACAAAACAGACGGCAAAGCTATCCCCGTGAAACACGAAGCTAATGCCAGCTATAGAGTCATTAGCCTTCACAGCTTCAAAAATAATGCTGACTACTACATCATAACTACGGATACCACGACCAAGCCTGTAGACCTTTGGATTTGTGCTCCGAAAGGCGATAGAACCCGCGATGAATTAGAAGGCGGAGATCCGGGACTCAGCTATTATTACGACCTCATATTCGGAGGCAACAGGGGTTTATCTGCAAAAGTTTGGGCTTCTGTTCCTGAAGCAGACATAGAAAAATATATGCCTAACAGGACGGCCAACAAAGAAACCACAGTCAACGATACTACAGCGTGGAACATCGGCGGCGGCGTTACTGTTGGGGTAGAGGGCGGCTTAAACACTGGCGCGGCGGGCTTTACTCTTACTGGTAAATTGGGGACCAGCTTCACTTGGGGGATCAGCCATGAAACTACTAAGTCATGGAGTGTAAGCGATTATGAAATCGTTCCTAATATTCATTATGATGACGGGAAACAAGTAGCTCAATGGGATCTTAAATGCACGTGGCCTACCTACTCTGATAAAAGCGACTCTTGGCAAATGTCATCTGCTTTCAGAAGAAATGTAAGTTTTGAAACTGAATCAATTTGGAAAGTGCCTGCGTCAAAGCGTAACGAGGTCAAATTCTACGGTCAGACTTTATGGATCAACGGCTTCTGCTGGGCTCACGATATGCCTTCTCAACCGGTTAAATCCTATAACGCTGAAGTCCCGCATGAAGGCATGACTAATGAATTGCAGACCCCTCGTCCGCCGCTCTTAGGAGTGGGAGATATTACCACTACGGGCGGCAAAGATGCGAAAATGTATACGGCAAAAATTTTATCCGAGACCGATTGGACAGCTGCGTCTGATTCAGACTGGCTCACGGCTGTTGACAAATCCGGCTCTGCAACCGGCGAGAATGGCGAAGATTTCAACTACAGAGTAACTGAGAACGATACAGGCAGGGCGCGCGTTGGAAACATAACGGTTACTGCAGGAAATTATGTAGCAAGAATTACATTCACGCAGTCGCCTTACAGTGAATAATGCTTTCAAAATGAAACCTTACCCTAAAGCCTTAAAAAAAGAAAATACCCTTGAACGTGAAAACGCTCGAGGGTACTTCTAAATTCAACATCGGGGAATTTGAAGAGAACGAAAAATTTAGGTTTGACAATTTGGAACACATCTCGTGGCAACGGGGAGAAATTTAGTAAAATATCAATAAATTTTTACGGAAGTTAATTTTTTAATGAAGAAAAACGCTTTGAATTTTTTACTGGCAGCGCGCATTTTAGGGCTGTCGTGCGTCTGTGCTTCCCGTGAACGACAAACTTTTTGAGGTTTTATTTTTTTAGGAGGTTTGAAAAAATTATGACAAAAAAATTTAAGAACCGTCGTTTAAGTTTTTTATTTTTGTCGTTGACTTTAGTGATTTTTTTCGCCATAGTCAGCGGCGGCTGTGGAGTCCATCACTACCCAATTTCCACTAACAACATTGAGAACAACCCTGCAGAGGATAATCCAATGGGTGATAACGATAACCCTACGGAGAATAACTCTCAATCTGCCGCTTTTGATGAGGACACTGACTCTGACGGAGACGGCGTGCCTGATGTTTTAGATTTCGATGATACTGAACAAAAATATTACGGCGAAAATGACTCGCTTCAGGATATAAAAATTTCTTCGATACCTTCACGTCATTATCTCAAAAAAGTCGCAAATAATACTTCTTTTGATGCTTCTTTTACCGCTGATTTGACGGCAGGCACAGAATACACCATCGAAATTTCAGAAAGTGCGGGAATTTCAGGAAGTACGGAAGTTGCCGACTATGCTTATCCTATCGGGGATAATGTTCCTGATGTTGAAATACTTAACCCTGATGGAACAGCATTGAAATTTTTAGATTTGGGAACATATGACGAAAACTATGATGTAGATGAAGTAATTGACCTCTATAGTGACGTCATCGAACTTTCTTATTATCCGTCAGATAATCCTTATATGATTTGTTATACGTTCACGCCTTCAGTAACGGGTTCTTATACAATCAATTTTAGCAAGACTGCTTTAGCTGATGTTGATGTTGCTTTAGCTGAAGATGAGGCTGATTTTGAACGCGTACCAACCTTGTTTATCTATGAAGAACTCCGCGACGGAACTGACCGCAACGAGGCAGGCCATTACAAACGCTACACATTCAAAGATGAAGACGGCAATACAAGCGAAACGGTAAGCATGAACGACGTTATGGCACTGAGAAAAGCCTACAATAACGTTGTATATGATATATTGTCGGCAACGGAAGAAATTGATCAGGTTACAGCTTATTTAGAGTGCTTAGGCCGTCTGAAAAAATATTACGGAATTTTTGACACCTCAGACATCGATATTGGCGGGAAGCATGAAGTTCTTGAAGTCGGAGGAACATCAATAATAAACGAAAACGACCCCGAAGAATCTGAAGACGACGTTGACATTACGGCAACGGCTTCAAACGCGGTTTCATTGGCTGCAAACACCGGAACGCAAATTAAACAGCAGTTATTCGGAATACCGTATCAAGACGACTTCCAGCCGGGCGTCGGATATTTTGCCCTAACAGGCGCTCAGGCAGCCACCAACGCCGTAAGAAGTTTCACGCTGAACGTTCCCGCGCAGAAAAAGGTTAAAACAAACTACACCGCGACATTCGTATCTTCTCAGGAAGACCGCGAAAAACTTTCAACGACAACCACGGGGGCGTCAGTTTCAATCGGAGGTTTCGGGCTTAACGCAGGCTACTCTTCGAAAAGCAGCTTCAAGTTCGGTCTGACTTCAACGACATATGTAATTCATTATGAAGAAGTTGAAAACGAATACCGTACACTTAAAGATGATGAATACGAGCTTAAAAATAGACCTAAAAAGATACTGTCGGCAGACATAGGACAATTCCGTAACAGATACGGCGATTATTTCGTGGCGGGCTATAAATACGGCGGAACTTACGATGCCTTCATCACGATAACCACCAAGACAATGGAACAGCTTGATGAGGTTAAAACAACACTTTCGGCAAACTTCAAGACCGCCGCGAGCGCGAAAGTCGAAAACACGACAAAAGAAACGCTGACACGTAACGATGCGAGGGTCAGTATTGAAATTAAGACCGCCGGAATCGATGTAAGTCAGCTTAAAATACCCACGACAACAACTGACATAAGCGAGGTTCCGAGAACCCTTAATGCTTTCATGGATGCGTTGAAAACAACTACTGCGGATAGTTTCCAGCCTGTTTACGTAATGATGAAGCGTTACAGTCTTTTAGATGACGTTGACGAGGCGATGGAGAAGCAGAACGACAGAGGATTAGTCCCCATTTCCCCGACACACGCGACAAAAATTCTGGCGTTCAATAGGGAGAAGCTGACAATGGATGCCTATTACAATGTCATCAGCGACCTTGAGAGCGGTCAGATAGACACGGCAGTCAAAAGCAAATATGCGAGCGAGTATGATAACATTGTGAACACGATTGGCACAAACCCTGACTTTTACTTGGAAAGCAACAGCGCACAGATGGACGAGCTGAAAAATAAAATGGCAAATCTTGGCACACGGCTCAAAGCAATCGGCGACCGTTACACGTTCTATCAGTATCTTATGGCTGCCCAAAGGAAAGAGGAATCTTGTGCAAGTGAAAGCGATATTACTAAAAGACCTTTCGGCCTTAACGGCGGATATGTCGGAAAGGATTCCTTTGCCGTAAGCACGGCTGTTACGTCGGACATTGCGGCTGGCAGTGAGAAAAGCGACTTTAGGAATCAATATTCAGGAAAAAGCTGGGAGCCTACCTTTGATGCTGGTTCAGGCTGTGTCTTTTGTTATGTAAATGTTACCGCGAACAATACGCACGATGTAACGCGCACCGCTGATCTCTATTGTATCGGTAAATCGAGCGCAAGTTTCCACTTTACCTGCGGCGCCGGCCGTTGGCTTGAATGGAAAGTAAGTTTACGGAGCATGAGATTTAATTCCACGCTTTACCCGTTCAACGGCTTGAAATAAAACGGGTCTTGAAATTTTGATTTTCAGGCGCAAAGAACCTTAACTTTCGGAAAATCCCCGTGATGTTTTATAATTGCGGGGAATTTTTACTTTTAATTTTTTAATCACAAAGAGGAATTTTTATTATGGATATTGCTCGTGCGAGCATAAAACGTAGTGTTGTAGTACTTTTCATTTGTCTTTTAATTACTTTGGGCGGAATATCTGCCTATTTCAGCATCGGAAAACTTGAAGACCCGGCTTTTACAATTAAAACCGCAGTAGTCTCAATCGTATATCCGGGTTCAACGGTTTATGAGGCTGAACAGGAAGCCGCCAGCAGAATGGAAGACGCCATTCAGGCTATGGGAGAGATTAAGCATATCCGTACACGCTCTGCGCCAGGTTTAGCGACTATTTACGTTGATATAGAAGATACGTATACGGCTGAAGACCTTCCTCAAATCTGGAACAGTCTCAGACAAAAAGTTAATGACGCTCTCGTTAATTTACCGTCAGGCTGTAACGTCATAATTAATAATGATTTCGGTGATGTCTTCGGACAGTATTACGCTCTGACAGGCGACGGATATACTATGAGAGAGCTATATGACTATGCTGACTTTCTCAAAAAAGAACTTGTATTAGTTCCCGAAGTCGCTAAGGTTAATATCATAGGCGAACAGACAGAAGCTATTTACGTTGAGTTTTCATCTTCGAGATTGCGCTCGCTTGGAATTTCATCGGCCGCGATATTCGATATTCTCAATCAGCAGAACACGCTCTCAACAATGGGCAAAACTTTTTACGGCGAACAGTACGTAACTATTAACCCGGCGGGCGGACTTTTGAACGTTGAGGATTTCGGCGAGACTGTTATCGGCGGCGGCGAAGGGAATCTTTTAAGGCTCAAGGACGTTGCAGAAATTCGCAGAGATTATGTGAATCCGCAAAGCATGATGATGTATTTCAACGGTCAGCCTGCTTTAGGGATCGGAATATCTACAGTTTCAGGCGGGAACGTCGTTACTATGGGCGAGGCCGTAGAAAAACGCCTTGAAGAACTTGAAGAAGATTGTCCAATCGGCATGGAACTGAAACCAATTTATATGCAGTCGGATGGTGTTGTTAAATCCGTAAACGATTTTGTAATTAACCTCATTGAATCTTTAGTTATAGTTGTCGGCGTTCTTCTTGTGTTCATGGGAGTTAGAAGCGGCTTTATGATTGGTATTGTATTACTGCTGACAGTCGCGGCTACCCTCATAGTAATGAATCAGCAAGGAATTTTTTTACAGCAGGTTTCACTTGCGGCAATGATAATAGCGTTAGGCTCATTAGTTGATAATGCTATAGTCGTCGCTGAAGGAATGTTAATAGGTATCCAGCGCGGCCAGTCAGCTGAAGATGCTGCTTCCGATACGGTGTCAGGCTCAGTCTGGGCAATGCTCGGCGGAACTGTTATAGCTGTCCTTGCTTTTGCTCCGATAGGTTTATCTCCTGATAATACAGGCGAATACTGCCGAAGTCTGCTTCAAGTTGTGGGAATATCGATGATGTTAAGCTGGCTTCTTGCTATTACAGCAACGCCTGTTGTAGGAAATTTAATGCTCAAACCTGCCGGGCAGTCGGGAGGCGACCCTTACAACAGTTTTTTATTCAGGGCTTACAGGGCATTTCTTGAAGGCTGCCTTCACAGGAGGCTTCTGACAATAGCAGTTGTTGTGATTATGTTTGCTTTCTCACTTGTTACTCTGATTACGTCCGTCGAAAAAGTATTTTTCCCGTCGTCAACAGCAATGTATTTCGTGGCGGATTTATGGCAGCGTGAGGGCACGTCAATAAATGTTCAAAGAGATATGACTGAAAAACTCGCTGAAAGATTACAGAAACGCCCTGATGTAAAAAATATCACAAGCACCATAGGAAGCGGAAATTTGAGATTTATGCTGACTTATTCACCGCCTGATTCTGATAATGCTTTCTCGGAACTTTTAGTTGAAGTCAATGAAGGCGGAGATCCTCAGGCAATCCTGCGTGAAACTCAGCGCATTATTGATGAAGAAATGCCCGGCGTAACAGGTGTCTGCAAATTGTTCTCAAAAGGTGCGAGTATGGCTCCCGTCATCGAGGCAAGATTTTACGGCGATGACCCTCTTGTGTTGCGCGGCCTCGCACAACAGGCTCGTGAAATCATGGAAGAAGACCCGATACATAACTGCGTCAGGCTCGATTGGAACGATCGCGTTACAGTCTTCCGTCCTCAACTTCGCAAGGACAGGGTTCAGAGTCTCGGATTAACTCGCGCCATGATAAATAATGCCATTCTCACAGGTACTACAGGGGCAACTGTAGGAGCGTTCAGGGACAAAAATAAATCTCTTCCGATTTTGTTCGGACTTCTTCCCGAAGAACGCAACAAAATTGAAAGTTTACAGTCGTTGCCTATATGGTCGCCGGCAGCAAATAAATCTGTAACTTTAGGCTCCGTAATTTCAGACCTTGAATTATCCTACGAAGACGAGGTAATCATGCGCAGAGATAGAAGGCGCGTTCTTACTGTTGCGAGCGATGTCATTTTAGGCGGCAATACTTCTGAAATGCAGGAAAGAATACGCTCAAAAATTGAAGCTATACCTCTGCCGTTTGGATACAGGTTTGAATGGGGAGGCGAGGACGAAAGCCAGAAAAATGCTATGGGCGGAATGTCAAAATTATTCCTTCCGTGCTTAATGCTGATGTTCACAATAATGGTATTTTTGTTCAACGGTTTCCGACAGCCTTTTATAATTTTCGGCTCTATACCTTTAATCGTCATAGGAGTTGTGCTCGGTCTTGTTTTGGCTCACAAGCCGCTGGATTTCCTTTCAATCGTTGGTATTCTAAGCCTTGTAGGAATGTTAGCTAAAAACTCGATCGTTCTTTTGGATCAGGTTGCAAGCGATTTCGCCTCAGGAAAAGACCGCTATCTCTCTATCGTTGAAACGGGCGTAAGCAGGTTAAGACCTGTCGCTATGTCAGCTGTAACAACTGTTTTAGGAATGATCCCTTTAATTTGGGACAGCATGTTCGGACCTATGGCTGTTACGATTATGGGCGGTCTTACCGTCAGCACAATTCTAACGATGGTATTCATTCCTGTCATGACAGCGGTAGCTTATAACGTTCCTAATCCTGACAGTGCCGGCAAAGACGACAGCGATGACGAAGATGAGGACGAAGAATAAAATTTTTTTGCAGAAAGGTGATAAAAAGTGAAAAAACTTATTGAGATAATAATTTTAGCAGGCTTAGTTTTCGGGGCATATCGCGGTCTTGAATTTATGCGCGGTCAAAAGGAAGAAGTGCCTCAAAAAGAAGTTGTCCGTCCTGTTAAAACTGTTACGCTGAGAAGCAACGGCAAAGGCGGTTTATGGCAGTATTACGGAACACTGCAGGGCGGAAAACGCGTTGATTTATCTTTCAGAGTTTCAGGCCCTCTTAGGAATATTGCAGTTGATAAGGGAGCTTCAGTCAAAAAAGGCCAGCTTCTTGCGACATTAGACCCGCGAGATTATCAAACGCAGCTAAAACAGGCTCAGGCGCAACAGAAACAAGCGCAAGCTCAATACGAAAACGCGGCGGCTGACTTCAAACGTTATGAAAATCTCTATAAACAGAAAGTTATTCCGAAATCAACTTACGACACATACAAAACTCAAATGAACGTAGCTTTATCTTCATTAAATGTCGCTAAGGCTTCGACAACTGCGGTGCGCGATTCGTTAAGAGATACTGAACTGCGAGCACCGTTTGACGGAGTAATTGTTGACAGAATGGTCGAGAATTTTCAGGACAAAACGGCCAAACAGACGATTTTCATTTTGCAGGATATATCAATGTTGGAAATCGTTTTCAATGTTCCTGAGAATGATGTCATATGGGCAACAAGAGCAGCTTCAGCAAACCCGGATTCGCCTGTGTCAATCCGTGCTAAATTTGATGCGATAGATGACAAAATTTTCCCTCTTACTATAAAGGAATTTGTTTTGCAGGCTGATCGCGGCACTAACACATTCCCGGTAATTGCCGTAATGCCTCAGCAAAAAGATGTTATGCTATTGCCTGGAATGAATGCTACTGTCGAGGTAGAAGTTTCAGATGATTCAGATGGCAGCGAAAGAGTTTTCACTGTTCCTCAGACGGCTGTAGTTACGAGCGGCGACCAGACTTATGTGTGGCGTTGTGAGAACAATGTCGTAAATCGCGTCATAGTGCAACAAAATACACCGCATAATAATGGCTTCATTGAAATTTCAAGCGAACAGCTCAAAGACGGGAATATGATTGTTGTAGCGGGTGCCCATCTTCTACATGAAGGGCAAAAAGTCAGAATGTAAATTTTTGATTTTTCAGAGGTGTCAGGTGGTGAGGTTTAGCTTGACGCCATATGCTTTTCACTCAAGGTAAAAACAAAAAAACTGCCACCGCTATTTGATAGTGATGACAGCGATTTTTATTTTTTTACAGCGGCGTAACTCCGAGAGCTATGCAAGCTACGATTGAAAGAATACTTACGCCCCATATCCACGGAAGCGAATATTTAATGTGTTCGCCAACGTCAATTTCAAGCAAGCCTAAACCTAAATACATTGCAGGCGATAACGGTGAAATCATAACGCCAACGTTCTCAGCAACGAGCAAGACACAAGCAACGTCCATAGGGTTTACGCCGAATTGTGAAGCTATGCCTACGACGACGGGCAATAATCCAAAATAGAAGCTGTCTGTTCCCAAGCACATTATCAACGGCACCGCGAAGCATGCTACGATAAAGTGAGTATATCGTCCTAAATCCGGCGGAATGACTGTAACTATTGCTGAAGCCATTGCGTTTAACATTCCTGTACCGCTCAAAACGCCCGTGAAAATTCCTGCAGCAAATAACGTAACGACCATTGACATAGCCGCGACGCCGTAATTTTTAAGTTTAGCGTTCTGTTCTTTGAGAGATTTAATGTTGAATGGCAACGAAATTGCAAGAGCAATCATGAAAACATAAGCAGGATTAAAGCTCCCGAACATTAACGCGCAAATTACAGCAACAACAAGAATAAAATTATAAGTCTGTAACGCGCTTGAAACTTTAGGAGCATTAGCTTCAGCCGCAGCTTCTTCAACAATATCATCTGCGCTAAGACCTAATTTTTTAATTCTGCGTTTTTGAATTCCGCTTAATAAGAACGCTGTTACAAACGTTACGACAAGCATAGTTCCCTGAACAGGAAGCAATCTATGCCAAAGTAAATTCGGATCTGTTTCAAGAACTGTAGCCGCTCTGATTGTCGGACCGCCCCAAGGACAGACATTCATAACGCCGATAGCGACGCAGATTAAAAGCATTAAAGCCCTGTTATCCATTTTTAATTTCTTGAATAACGGCAACATTGCTGTAATAGTAATAATGAAAGTTGTTGCTCCTGAACCGTCAAGATGTCCGATGATGCCGACCGCAGCAGTTGCAAGCATTACTAAAGTTACATTAGTTCCGGCCTTTTTAATCAAGAAATTAACGATAGGGTCAAAAACTCCCTGATCGCTCATTAACGAGAAGAACGAAATCGAGAAAACAAAAAGCGAAACAGTCGAGACCATTTTTGAAATTCCCGAAGCCGCGAATTTATTGACAGCGAGAGGATCAAAGCCTGCAACAAGAGCCGCTATTGTCGGGAGCAAAATAAACGCAACTGGAGGAATTACAACTTTCTTAATTAAGCAGAAAATCAAAACTAAAACCATAACGAAGCCGATTATTGCGAGCTTCATTGACGGAGCAGCAGCTTTTTTCGCCGGAGCTTTTGCTGGCTTTAACATGTCTGTGAAAGTTTTATATTCGTCAGCAAGAACTTTTGAATATTCAGCTGAGCTTGCGTAGCCCGGTCTTTCGTCATAGCCGCCTTGCTGTAAAAAGTCATTCCATTCTGAAGTTTGAGTAACTTTCGTGATAGCTGCTTCGAGAGCGTCAATCGCTGCTTGAGGCGTGCCTTTCTTTGCGAAAATTCCGCGTTCTGAGCCTAAGAAAGCGTTTATTCCTAAGTCTTTTGCGCATTCGACATTCGGATAACGATTCATTCTCTTTTCAGCCAAGACTAACAACGGGATAATTTCGCCTGCTTCAATCTGAGGCGTAATTTCCTGCGTTCCTGTTACCATTAAATCAATTTGGCCTTCAGTCAAAGCCTTATTCATGCCGCCACCTGTAGGATAATCGACTTCAAGAATATTTAATCCTTCGGTGGCCTGTTGGAAAGAAAGACCGTCAACGCCGATTCGAGTTAACATTCCGATTGAAATGCTATACGGGTGGGCTTTGATATAGTCGCGGAGTTCGCTGAAAGTTTTGTAGCCGCGCTCATCCATAGCTTTGCGGGAAGTTGCTATAACGTCAATAGCATGAACAAGTCTTGCAACAGGAACGAACTCATCAAGGAATTTGAATTTCATTTCGCCCATGACGTCCTGAATTAAAAGGCTCTGTGTTCCAAGCATGAAAGTATAGCCGTCAGCTTCATGTTCTTTGACATAAGCCGCACCGTTTGAACCGTTGCCGCCTGTAACGTTGATGACTTCGATAGGCTGGCCTAATTCTTTTTCAAGCAAAGGTGTTAAAGCTCTGAGAGTTGCGTCAGCTCCGCCGCCTTCGCCCCAAGGACAAACGATCGTGATTTTGTGATCGAACTTGAAAGCCTCAGCTTCGTCAGCTGCAAAAGCTGCGGACACGCATAATGAAAGAGCAAGAATTGCAGTGATAAAAATACATACAAATCTTTTCACGTTGAGAATACCTCCTGAATATAAATTTTTTTTATAAATATTTTGGAAATTGTTTAATATTATAACTGAAAGATTTTCATAAAAAAATAGCCGTGCTTATTTCGATAAATTTTAGAAATTTTGAATTAAAAATAAAATTTTGTTTCATGATTTTAGATTAGGCAATCTAAATAAAAGAGAATCAAATTTTTTATAGTAAAAACACTTTATTGTTGATATAATAAGAAAAACTGTGAGCTATGATGAAAAATACAGAAGAAGAACATTAGAATATCGCGGAGAGGGACATTCTTTGGCTCAAACAAGCAAAGTTTTTAAGGTTGCCATAAAAACTATCAGAAACTGGGAAAAACAACTTAAAACTGAAGTGCACTTACAAAAGCATACTTTTATAAGAAGTTTCAAAAAGATTGACCCTGAAAAATTACGAGCCTACGTCAAAGAGAATCCTGA
>JAFVEW010000295.1 GCA_017475805.1 Synergistaceae bacterium
ATTAAGAGGCGACAGGCAGGGACAATATTCAATCAGAATAAACGACAAATATCGAATTTGCTTCAGTACTTGTGGACTTGGATTTTTCGATGTTGAAATTGTTGATTATCATTAACTTTAGAAAGGTGCTATAGATGGTAGAAAAAGATTTTATTCCATTGCCTCAAGTTAGCGAATTTTTGCTTGAAGATTTTATGGTGCCCATGAATTTAAGCGTTCATGACGTATCAGAAGGCGCAAACATTCCGATTTACGAAATGCAAGCAATTTTGAACGACGAGATCGAAATTACTCCCGACTTGTCAGAAAAATTAGCGGCGTTTTTCGGAGTTTCTGACATGTTATTTTATAAAATTCAGAATGACATAAAATCCCGTGAAGCCGCTGCTCACTACGTAGTACCAGAATCTGTTTTAGCATAGAAATAAAAAAGAAAGTGAGGAAATTAAAAAATGCAAAATCCGTTATCAAAAATTAAATCCGGCGTTCCGTCTTATTGCACGGCGAACGAAATAGTAATTGAGGCTCTTTTTGAACAAGCTGCGAAATTAAACACAGAAATTTTAATTGAAGGCACAGCTAATCAAATTAATCAGTTTGGCGGCTACACAGGAATGACGCCCGAAGATTTTAAGAATTATATTTTTGAAATAGCCTACCGAGTGAATTTTGATAAAAATAAAATAATTTTAGGTGCTGATCATTTCGGCCCTTTAGTCTGGGCGAACTTGAATGAAGACGAGGCCATGAAAAATTCTCTTGAGCT
This sequence comes from Synergistaceae bacterium, assembly GCA_017475805.1. The sequence goes on from JAFVEW010000295.1 coordinate 767, forward strand.
TGTCAGGTTAGCTGTGAAAGCAGGCTTCAAAAAAATTCATTTGGATACGAGCATGAAACTTGCTGACGACGATCCTAACGAGAGACTTTCAGATGAGGAAATTGCAGAACGCGGAGCAATTTTATTAGCCGAATGCGAAAGAACTTATCAGGAATTATTAAAGCAAAATCCCAAAGAGATTAGACCTGTCTATATAATCGGCTCTGAAGTTCCCATACCAGGCGGTACACAAGAAGAAGATGCCGGGCTTACTGTTACAAAGGTTAGCGATTTCGAGAACACTTTGAAAATTTATAAGCAAAAATTTTCTGAAAATGGAATTTTACAGCGTTGGCAGGATGTTATCGGCGTAGTTGTTCAGCCGGGCGTTGAATTTGGCGACAAAGATATTCATTTTTATAATAGAGTTGCAGCGCGTGAACTTTCTGAGGCACTCAAAAAATATCCCGGTATAGTTTTTGAAGGACATTCAACGGACTATCAGCCTAAAGAAAAGCTCCGAGAAATGGTCGAGGACGGTGTAAAAATTCTGAAAGTCGGTCCGGCTTTGACTTTTGCGTTACGTGAAGGGCTTTTTGCTTTGAGCATGATTGAACGCGAATTAATGTTAAATGACCGTGCGAATTTTCCTGATGTTCTTGAAAGGGTTATGAATGAAAATCCGTTGAACTGGCAAAAACATTATCATGGCTCTGAACATGAAAAATTTTTAGCGCGCAAATATAGCTATTCAGACAGATGCAGGTATTATTTGAGCAATCCTGAAATTAAAAATTCGATCAAAAAATTATTTGCGAACATAGACGAATTAATTTCTAAAAATGAAATTTTGCCCGGACTTTTACGTCAATTTATGCCGCGTCAATATGAAAAACTCCGAGACGGTGAAATTAACTTCAAAGCTGATGAGCTCGTGAAAGATTTTGTCGTTTCAGTTGCTGAGGATTATAACTATGCAGTACACGAATAAATATGAGTCTCCGCTTGGAAGAATGTTGATCGCCGCCGATGAAGAAGGCTTAACGGGCTTGTGGTTCGAAGGACAAAAATATTTCGCCTTGAATCTTGAGCCCATACACTCATTAAGAAAGACGCCGATTTTGTCGCAGGCTGCCGAGTGGTTAGACATTTATTTTTCGGGGAAAAATCCGGATTTCACGCCGCCTATCCACATGATCGGCAGAAATTTTCAGAGAAGAGTCTGGACTCTTCTGCTAAAAATTCCATACGGACAGACAACGACTTATGGCAAATTAGCACAGGCTCTAGGCATAAAGACGGCTCGCCCGGTCGGCGTTGCGCTCGCTCATAACCCAATTTTAATTGTTGTTCCTTGCCATCGCGTTATAGGCGCAGACGGAAGCTTTACAGGTTACTCGGCAAGCATCTATAGAAAAGAAAAACTCTTATCTATGGAAGCGAAGAAGTAAAAACGCAACAAAAAGAATTTTTGTAAAAGTCTGATATAATTCACCTCGCAATTAATTCACGCATGAGCAAGGCAGATTGAAAATTCGTGATTAAATTCACGAGCCTTTTTCAGCGTAAGGAGGAAAATTTTAATGTATGCAGTAATTGAAACAGGCGGCAAACAATACCGCGCAAGCATCGGCGATAAGTTCAGAATCGAAAAGCTCCCCGGCGAGACAAGCACCGAAATCATTTTCGATAAAATTTTAGCTGTAGGCGGCGAAGGCACTGAAACAAAATTCGGTTCGCCCTACATAAACGGCGCAAGAGTTACAGCTGAGATTATTAAACAAGCTCGTGCTGACAAGGTTCTTGTTTTCAAATACAAGAGCAAGAAAAATATTCGCAAGATGCGCGGCCATCGCCAGTATTACACAGAAGTCGTAATTAGAAATATCGAGGCTTAATTAAGTCTTGACTGACATAACGCTTTTTTATCAGGGAAAAAAATTAATCGGAATTGAAAGCAAAGGCCATTCAGATTACGCAGAAAGCAACGATGTAATTTGCGCGGCTGTGAGCGTGTTGATGCAGTCTTTGGTGTTCGGGCTTTCAGAAATCGCGAGAGTTCCAAACCTCTTTATTAATATGGACGATTCAGTGCCTTTAATTAAAATAACGTGGCAGAAAAAACAGTTTGAAAAAGTTTCGCTACTTGTTCAGACAGTTGCTGAGTCGCTGAAAATAATCGCCGCTGATAATTCCGATTACGTTAAAATTCACACGGAGGAAATTTAACAATGACATTCAAATTTGATTTACAGTTTTTTGCTCACAAAAAAGGACAGGGCAGCTCCACTAACGGACGCGACAGCCAGCCGAAATATCGCGGAATTAAAGTTTTCGCAGGAGAAACAGTCAACGCCGGAAGCATTTTAGTTCGTCAGTGCGGCACGAAAGTTCATCCCGGCAAGCATGTAGGACAGGGACGCGATTTCACATTATTCGCTCTTGTTCCAGGCAAAGTGAATTATCACACAAGCCGCTCAAGAAAATTTGTTTCGGTTGAGCCTGTTGCAGCTGAATAATTTTGAGTTTAACGTGCCCCATTAACGGGGCAAATTTTTTTATAAAAAAGTTATGAGCAAACTGGAAAAAGCAAAAGAAAGGTTAAAAAGCATTCCGAAAGATTACACGTATAATGAAGCAAGAGCATTATTATTGAGCTTGGGTTTCACGGAGCTTAATAAGGGGAAAACTTCAGGCTCTCGTGTAAAATTTTATAGAGAGTCGGACGGCGAAGTATTTTTGTTGCATAAACCTCACCCGTCAAACGTGATGATTTATAAAAACGTTGTAGGTTTAATAAGATTTTTAACAGAAATAGGAGAATTATAAAAAATTATGGATAATCTTCTTGAATACAAAGGATATTATGCGAAAGTAGAAATAGATTTTGAAGCTCAAGAGTTTTACGGTGAGCTTTACGGAATAACTGACTATGTAGATTTCATTAGTGATATGAAAGAAGGAATGCCGGGAATTATAAGAGAGTTTCACTCAGCTGTCGACGATTATATAGAATTTTGCGCAGAAGTAGGCAAAACGCCGGCCAAGCCCAAATTAGAATTAGAATTGATGAGAGCGTAATTTTTATGAAATTTGTAGATATTGCAGAAATTTTTGTGAAAGCAGGACGCGGCGGCAACGGTGCTTTAAGTTTCCGTCGTGAAAAGTTCGTCCCTAAAGGCGGCCCAGACGGTGCTGACGGCGGCAAAGGCGGAGATATTGTAATTGAAGCTGTCGGTGGAGTCGTAACTCTTGCGGACTTTGAATATGACAGACGTTTTCAGGCTGGCCACGCAGGGCACGGCTCAGGAGCAATGAAAACGGGAGCTAACGGCGAGGATTTGAAAATTTTTGTGCCTTGCGGAACTTTAATAAAAGATGCAGACACCGACGAAATTTTAGCTGACCTTGTCGAACCTGGACAAAATTTTATAGCTGCTCACGGCGGACGCGGCGGCAAAGGCAACGCTCATTTTGCAAATTCAGCAAGACGCGCCCCTAAATTTGCAGAGAAAGGCGACCCGGGCGAAGAAAAAAATTTAATCTTAGAATTAAAATTAATTGCTGATGTCGGCCTCGCTGGATTTCCTAACGCAGGAAAATCAAGCATTTTAGCAGCAATAAGCGGAGCTAAACCTAAAATCGCGGGCTATCCTTTTACAACTTTATCGCCGAATTTAGGAGTCTTGGCCGTCGATGATGCTAAAGTTGTCATAGCCGACTTGCCCGGGCTTATCGAAGGTGCTCACGAGGGCAAAGGACTTGGCCTGCAATTTTTAAGACACGTCGAAAGAACTCGAATTTTGCTTCACGTCATTGATTTATCGCAAGGAAATCCTGTCGAAACTTTTAACGCTTTAATTAACGAGTTTGAAGAATACGGAGCAAATTTAGCTTCTCGTCCTTGTATCGTGATCGGCAATAAAATTGATATTGAAGGAACAGAAGAAAATTCAAAATTATTACAAGCCGAAGCCGAGAAAATTTCAGCGTCTTATATGGCTGTGAGCGCGTTGACTGGCGAGAATATTCCTGAATTAATCAAAAATATCGCTGATTTAGTCCGCAAGACTCCAGTAATAAAATTAGATTATGATGCTGATGAATTAATCGAGCTTGTTCCTAAAAAAGTTTCAAAAAAATCATCACGGACTCCTGTTCAGATTATTAAACAATCCGACAGAAGTTTTAGAGTCGAACATGAAAATTTTGAAAAATCTGTTGCGAGAATTAATTTTGAACACGAAGACGCCTTGCAGAAATTTTCACGTTTATTAAAGGCTATGAGCGTTGAAGAAGCTCTCGAAGCAGCAGGAGCTAAAGAAGGCGACAAAGTGTATATAGGCGAGATCGAATTTGATTTTGAGCCTGAAATCGTAGCGTAATTAGAGTTAGGAATTAGGAGTGAGGAGTTAGGAATGGAAATACGAAATTCTAAAATTCAGGAAGAAATATTAAAAACATGAAGACAGGAATAATGGGCGGAACTTTCGACCCGATTCATTACGGACATTTATTAGCAGCTGAAGAAGCTCGCATTAATTTAGGAATAGATAGATTAATTTTCGTTCCGACGGGCGACCCTCCTTATAAAAGAGATCATAGAATTACGTCGGCCGAAGACAGATACGCCATGACTCTTTTAGCTACGGCTGGAGTGCTTGAATATTCTGTTTCAAGAATCGAAATCGACCGCAAAGAAGAAACTCACACGATTGATACTCTGCGAGAATTTATAAAATCCGGAATTAAGCCCGAAGATTTATATTTCATCACCGGACTTGACGCAATGTTGTCGATAACATCGTGGTTTGAATATGAAAAAATCCCGGAGCTTTGCACTCTCGTAACTGCAAGAAGACCGGGCTATCCTGTCAGCGGTATTGAAACACTGCCTAATTTTATAAAAGATAAGTTAAAATATATCGAGATACCACAGTTCGCAATATCAAGCACAGAGATTCGCGAACGTTCACGCGACGGGCGCGGCATAAGGTTTTTAGTGCCGCATTTAGTCGAAATTTATATCGAGTCAAATAAACTTTATAAAATAAAATAAAAAGCAGTGAGGAGATTTATAAATTAAATGAAGACATTAAAAATTCTTGGAATAATTTTCATGGTCATAGCGTCAACCGTCGGCGGCGCAGCATTTCGTTTAATGGAAGTTCTTAACGATCCTAATCCTCTGCCTTTGCCTAAAACAACTCAGTCTCAAACAAAAACTCAACCGCAGGCCAAGAACGATAATAATGAATCTGGAAAAGTTATCTCCGGCGATACTGAATTGGCCGTTGCTGAGACTCCGGCGAAAAATTTAAGCACAGGCTCTCGGAGCAGTGTTAATGTTTTGATAGTCGGTCTTGATAACGTTGACGGAGGCTCACGAACTGACGCTATAGCACTTGCGATCTTTGACGCTGAGAATATGGGCTTGCGGATTGCCTCTATACCGAGAGATTCACGAGTTTATATTCCTGGACGAAGCTGGGACAAGATCAATCACGCTTATGTTTACGGCGGAATAAATTTATTGCGAGAGACGCTTGTAAACTTAACAGGAATTCCGATTGATTATTTCGTAAAAATTAATTATAAGAGCTTCCCGCGAATTATAGACGCTATCGGCGGCGTAGATATTTACGTTGAAAAAAAATTGCAGTATAACGATTATTCGGGGAAATTATTTATAAATATTCCTAAAGGCCAGCAGCATATGGACGGCAAAACTGCATTAGGCTATGTTAGATTTCGTCATGACCCGCTTGGCGATATTGGCCGCGTTAAACGTCAGCAGGGATTTATTGATATAGTCATGCAAAAATTAAAATCGCCGTCAATAATCACAAAAATTCCGACTCTTGTTAATGAAGTTATCGATGCTGTTGATACAGATTTAGCTCCGCTCGAAGCTCTAAAATTAATGCAGTTTGCTAACAGTCTTCCGCCTGACAGAATTACAATGTTTATGGCTCCCGGCAAGGTCGGTTTTAGCAAAGATATAAGCTACTGGATTTTAGATAACAATGCTTTTTCTTTGCAACTTGCCGCTAAACTTCCGCCCGCTGATGCTTCGACACTTGAAAATTTAGACCCTGTTAATTTAGACATAACACCTGAAGCAAAAGAAGCAGCTTATTTTGATTCAGAAAAATTAGACGAGCTTAGAAATCAAATCACAAGCATAAGAATCTTAAACGGCGACGGTGAAAAAGGAATAAGCCGACGAGCAGCTCAAATTTTCCAGAGGATCGGCATAGAAGTTCCTTATACCGGCAACGCACGACACTATGACTATAAAGCTTGCAGCATTATTTATCCGCCCGACAGCGACGAGACCGTGAAAGAAAGCGCGATGGCCTTAGCAGAACTTTGCGGAATTAAAAACGAAGGATTAATTCACGCCGACAGAACTGCAACATCATTAACTTTAATTCTTGGACATGATAAGAACGATTTGTTAAGAAGGCTTGAAAATCTAAATAGCTAAGAGATTTTTTAATTCAATAATAACTCGCTCCCCTTGGTATAAGTTATAATTAGAAAAACTTATCAAGGGGAGGTTTTTTATATGAAAAGTTCAAATTTATTTTCGAGACTCTCAGCTCTGCTTTTATCCTTCGTCTTCTTAACGGGAACTGCCTTTGCAGACCCTAAAATAACTTTCAATGCTTATAAATGTATGGTCTGCGATAAATATTTTCAGAGTTTTCCGGGCGACAACCTTGACGCAAAAGACTTCAGGGATCAGCAGCAGCTTCGCAGGGTCTTTCAGTTCGGCAACAGAGGTAAAAATTTTGAAGAATGTAAAAACGGATTCAAATATCATATTTTTGAAAAGAAAGGCACAGACACGACGGCTCTTAGCAATCTCAAAAATTCAACTATGGCTGAACGCGTCGGCGTTATTAAAGACGGCGGCTCGCTCAGCGGCATAAGTTTAACTGAGTGGGAATGTGTCTACTGCAAAAAACATTTTTACTCATTGAACAACGAAAACTTAAACGTCAGGGATTGGGAACTTCAGACAGTTCTCCTCTACAACATGAAAGGCCAAGCGATTCCAAAATGCAATGCGCCCGACGTTTGGGGTCATATTTTCTTCCCGAAAAAAACAGGTTCTGTGAAATCTTACGAACTTGCGACGATTGCTTATGACCTTTACTGGGTCAAAAATTAAGGAGGCGTTAATAATGAAAAAATTTTTGCTTTTTTGGTTAAGCGTTTTAATTTTCGCGTTAATGTCCAGCTGTGCCTTTGCTGACGCTAAAGTTGCTCTCGTGAGCTACAAGTGTCTTATTTGCGAAAGATATTATTTCAGCTTTGACGGCGACGAATTAGACTCCGAAACTCTTAACGACCCTGATATTCAGCCCAAACGAGTTTTTCAGCTTTTAGACAGAGGCAAAAATTTAGAGCCTTGCAGCAGTAACTTCAAAGCTCATGTTTTTGAAAGAAAATCGGCGGCGAGCAAGCCTTTAAGCGAAGTTATAAAAAATGCTTCAAGAATTGCTGTCGTTAAAGACGGCCCGTATCTTAAAAATATGGACATCAGCGAATGGCAGTGCATGGCTCCGGACTGTAAAAGGGATAAAATCTACACTCTTAACGATGAAAACTTAATGATAAGAGACTGGGAAGCCCAGACCGATAAAATTTTCAGCCTCAAGGGAGGACGAAAAATCCCAAAATGTCAATCGCGTTACACTTTTGGACACGCTTTCTTCAGAAGTGCATCGATGAAACACGCTCCTGTAAAGTCCTACGACATTGCCCAACTCGCTTATGATATTTATTATGTCAAAAATTAAGGAGGAGTTTTTTATGAGAAAAATTAAAATCACCGCTGGAATTTTGCTCGCTTTATTAATTTGTACGTCAGCGCAAGCCAAGCTCCCGAAAACTTACAAAGAGTTCAAGGAGCGTTACCAAACCGAAGGCAGAACGATAGAAGGCGCAGTGAAATTATATTTTGAAGGCGTCTTTGCTTTCATGAACGAAGATACAAGAAAAGAAGGCGGAAAAATGCTGCGTTACGCAATGTATTCGGATAGACCTATCGAACGTTCAACTTACTACGCAACTTTTGTAGAACGAATGAAAGACCCTGACTATAATTACGCTTTCAGAAGTTACGCTGAAGGAGCGACGCCTGAAAATAATTATTCAATGTCGCCGGATGATTTTGAAATCATGTATGCAGGAAAGCCCGTTAAAGACCCCGGAGGCTATATGAGAGTTCCGCTTGAGAGTTCAGGAGCTGATAGTCCGCGAATAATTTGGGTAAAAAAATATGAAGACGGCCTATGGTATGTCATTAACAACGCCGCAACTTATGTTCAAGTTAAAGAGCCAAAAGCCGTGCAGATTAAACGTTCTCAAGCTCATGACGCCGACTATGACGAAGATGAAGATGATGAGCCGAAAAAAACAGAAGCCTCAGAAATTACTAAACCTGATACGCCGATTACAGAGCCTACAAATTCTGCTCCTAATCCTGATATGCCGCCCGAAGACGGGTTTGAATGGTAAAAAATTCACACAGTGCCTCGATTTTAAGGTCGGGGCATTTTAATTTATATTAATTTAATTTTGCTTTCTTTTTGTCCGATTTATATAACGTGAAGGAAAATACAAAATAAATTTTACAAGTTAATTAAGCAAATAGGGATTATTACTAAATTCCTTGATGCTATTTTTTATACTCTTTTTTTGCAAATATAAAAATAACAACACGAATATAAATACAATCAGAAAGAAGGATTTTTTATGAAAAATAGAAAAGGTTTCACGCTCGTTGAATTTTTAATCGTTGCTGCAGTTGTAGGCGTTTTGTCAGAGATGATGCTTTTCACAAACATTGAAGCCGCTCATTCAGCTAAGGCCAATAAGATAATTACTAATTTACAAAATATTAAATTTGTAACTCGTGCTTATTATTCAGCAAGCATGGATGTTTACAGCCCTGAGACTGATTCTGATTTACCCGATAAAATTACAAAACATGTATCTAAATATTTAGGCAGCGACTCTGAAGAATTACCGAATTATTATATTAAAGTCGATGAAAATTCTAATAATAATTCTTGGTGGGTATGTTACAACAATGTTACTGACGATATTAGAGACAGGCTCATTAATAAGGAAGGTCTTAAATCTGAAAGTAACACAGTAGCTCTTCAAATACGATGATAGAAAGGAGGCCGCATATTTCTATTTTATTAAATATAATCCGAACAGACATATAATAGCGCCTATAATTTGTCTCAGAGAAATACTTTCGTTATAAATCAATTTTCCTACAATGATTAAAACTATCGCGAGTGCAGTGTTAGCGAATAGGGAGCCTTTACTGATCTCCCAGCCCGCCCTGAACAAATAAACATATCCAGCCTCAAGTCCTACTATGGCTAAGCCCAAAATTACAGACGGCCAATTAAAATTTTGAACGAAATTAAAATTCCCTGAGTGTGTGAAAAATAATATAAACGCTATAACACCGCCTGCGATATAAGTTATTATTAGCGTTCCGAAAGCGTCAAGATTATCGGGGATCGATTTCGTAGCGACATTATAAAAAGTATTTGAAAAAATTATCAATAGCAACGGCCAAATCATTTTCCACATGAGGAAATACTCCTTGAGTAAAAATTTTTCTATATTTTACAGGAGGATAAAAATTTTTATGAAAAAATTTGCTGAGGTTAATAAAAACTTCTGCGTTTCTTGCGGCACTTGCGTCAAAGAGTGTCCGAGAGGTGCGATTGAAATTTGGCGCGGCTGCTACGCTATTGTCAATAAAGATTCGTGTGTAGGCTGCGGCCTTTGTTCGCGGACATGTCCGGCTGGCTGCATAGAAATAAAAACGGAGGCTTAGATTCAAAAATGAAAAATAATAAAAAACATTTTTATGAATATCTATGGCTATGTTCAGTAAATTATTTCGCGTTAGGATTTTTTAATATTCTGTTTGCGTGGTTAGGGATGATTGATTTTATTCTGCAACTTCTCTAATCACTGTTTTCTCGATCATATGCGGAACGAAGCTACGCCGCCGTTTTTGTAATATAATTTCTAAAAATTTCTTAAGGAGGTTTTTAAGTATGCCCGTTTTGGAAAAAGAAAAAGTTATTACTCAGCCGCAGCAAAAAACAAGAAAAATGTTAGCTTTTGAAGCTCTTGAGGAATTGAGAAAAAATTCTCCTTTCCCAAAAGATTTTGACTATAAAGCTGAAGTAGCACAGGCGATCGACGAAAAATATGGATATTTTTATTGATACTAACGTGATTTTGAACTACATCACAGGACGCGATGACCCGTTTCTCGATTCGTCGATTAGGATTATTAAATTGTGTTCACAAAAAAAATTGAACGGCTACGTTGCGTTTCATTCTATCCCAATAATCTGGTACGCTCTTCGAAAAAAGCCAGAATACGAGAGACGATGCTGGCTAAAAGAGTTGTGTGAAATCTTGACCATAGTCAGCGCAACCCATGAACAGGTTGTTGAGGCCATCGATAATATTGATTTTCAAGATTTTGAGGACTGCTTGCAGGATCAATGTGCCGTAAATGCCGGAGTTGACTATATCGTTACGTGCAACGTTAAGGACTTTGAAAATTCAGAGGTAAGAAGCATTAACCCCGACGAGTTTCTATTAACATTCCTCGAAGCCTGACTCGATTTTTAACTCCGTAATATCACCGTATAAAAATATCCGTAAAATTACGTATAGATTTTTTAATTTTCGGTGGTATTATATGCATCGTTTTACGGGAATTACGTAGAACAAGGTCGTAAAACTGACGCAGACGGTTTCAAAAGCACTTACGGGGCAAGCGTGCCACGCAGCTTTTAAGAAAAAGTTTTTCGTCAGGCGCAGTGAGGTCAATGAGAATAGCCTCGAATCTGTTAAAGGGATTAAAGGAAACAAGGCAACTTTAGACCCCCCACAGCTCAGGGCTTAACTTCAAAGACTGAGTGCGCAGTACGACAGTTTTTTGAAAATTTTATAAGGGGGTTTTTTCACTATGAAAAAATTAGCAGTATTAGTAGCAGTGGTTTCTATTGCAGCACTCGCGGCTCCCGCCCTTGCAGCGACGAACCCGTTTATGGACGTCCCGATGAATCACTGGGCCTATGACGCTATCGGACAGCTTGCAGCTCACGGAATCCTTTCAGGTTATCCTGACGGACTTTACAAGGGCAAACAGCAGACCACCCGTTACGAGATGGCTTCAGCTTTAGCAAGAGCGTTAGCAGTCGTCGATATGACAAAGGCTAGCAAGCAGGATGTCGAAATGCTCAAGAGACTCGTTGTTGAGTTCAAAGACGAACTTGAAGCACCTGGTGTTAAAGTTGCAGAACTTGACGAGAGAGTAGCAATTCTTGAAGAAAGACTTGGCGGTTGGCACATTCACGGTGTTTTAGCTCTTGACTTTACGTATCACAAGAATCACGAAGCACCAGTAGGTGATTCCGATTTCACCTACGATGATGCGAAGCTTTTCTTCGAACGTACATGGGGCGAAGATGATGAGTTCTTTTTCCAGGCAAGAATGGAAAATAGTGGCGGAAGCGTTACAACAGACCGTTTCTTCGTTGAGATGCCCTTCTTCTTCGACAGCAGACTTACGGTCGGTCGTTTTGCCTGGAATTGGGAAAGCGACTATCTTATGAGTATGCCTCAGACTGGGGGCTGGACTGGCGATAGCGTAATGACCAACTGGGTAACTGACGGTTTCGGTTGGACAAAGAACTTCGGACTTGGAACAGTCAAAGCGATTTTTGCACATCCCGGCAATGGTGGTGCGTATAAGGGCATTCTGAATGGTAAGCTTGCTCATGATGATAACTGGAGTGCTTATATGCTTGCTCTTGGTTTCAATATGCAGTTCACAGAGCAGATCGGACTTGATCTTGGTGCCCAGGCATTCTTTGGCGATAATGCTGAACAGGCTGCACCTGCTGCAGTTGATTCGTATGCGCTAGACAAGTTTTGGACGGTGTGGGCAGGTTTACGCTTTAACTTCAACGATAACATCGGTTTTAAAGGTATTTTCTATCATCAGAAAGATGAAGAGGATAGAGCTACTTCGACTGGTTGGGTAGATGCTGATATAGACGACGCAAACCACTGGGCATTGATCCTCGATGTCAAGCAGGAAGCTCTTAAATATACCAGCTTATGGCTTGAGTATGGTCAGTATGATTTAGGTTATACCGTACGTTCAGATAAGTCGATCTTCTACTCAACAAGTATTAGTGATACTTCAGCACCGGCCGATATGAAGTACTGGAGAATCGCTCTTGGTCAGGAATGGAACGACAAGTGGGCAACGCACCTCTTCTACTATGGCTACAAGGTTGAGTTGGCTGGTGGAGATTGGAAACCTGCAGAAATGGGGCTCGGCGTTCAGTACAAACTCAACGATTACACAACAATGGGTTTGAACTATGTACATGTTAAAGACGCCAACCGTGCTAATGAAGACGATGACGATGTAATCCGTTTCAGAACGAGCATCGAGTTCTAATCGCGAGCACGAGTAATAGAAACAAAAACAAACGTGAAGCGTAAGGCTTCACAAAAAGAATTAAAAATTTGAAAATTGAAAGGCGGTCTTCCGAGCGTGGAAGGCCGTCTTTTTAATGCAAGTAGGAATTAGGAAGTAGGAAGTAGAAACGAAAAAATTTTGTGATATACTGTGATATAATAAAAGACAAGAAAAAAGAGTGTGCCCGGCGAGGAGAGCAACACTCTTAAAATAAAAGGGACTGTCTAAAGTGGGCGGCTTACCCACCTCGACAAAAGTCCCGGTGGACATGGTTACGAACAGAAAACGCGGATTAAGTCCGTAATTGCTCTGATAAGCTCAGTTAAGGCTTTGAGGAGCATTATTATTTTCCTCATCGTTTCCACCCCCTTTCCTGTTAAGTACTCAGGGATGCGACCCTGACGAATCCTCTCGTTCCTATGGAAGCGAACGCCTCGCCATGAGTTTATTTTAGCATGGAATTTTAATTTTAGAGCAGGAGGGACTCTTATGATTGAAAATTTAATATATAAAGGCTATATTGGAAGCGTAGAATTTTCTGAAGATGATAAACTTTTTTACGGAAAAGTTCAGGATATTCCTTCGCTAATTTCATATGAGGGCGCGACTGTTGCCGAACTTACAAACGATTTTCACGGAGCTGTCGATGACTATATTGCGGTGTGTAATGCTGATTGGTCATCGATACCTGAAGAAGCACCGGACGAGATAGATTTACGCATGTTGAAAGAGATAGAAGAAAATCCTGATTGTCATACATTCATACCAGCAAGCGAAGCAGAAAAAATTTTACAAATTTGAAAATTGAAAGGCGGTCTTCCGAGCGTGGAAGGCCGTTTTTTTTGTTCGCGTTGTGATATAATCGATAAAAAGAAAAAGGAGTGTATATAATGCTTAACGTAATAATGGAACGACATAGAATGAATAAAATGCCCTATAAAACACCAATGAGGTACTCTGATGAAGTTTCAGATGAAGAGAATAATGAAATTATACGTGAATTTGAAAAATTAACAGAATATGATCTCGAAATAGTAAAAAGCGAAATGATTTCCATATAAATAAATAATGGGTGATATAAGAATTGATTACAGCAAAATAGCTGAAAAATTTTTTGAAAAAAATGAAGATATAAGCGATAATTTTAAGAGGGACGTTGTAAAAATTATTACATGTGATCATCCAGAACAAGTAAATTTTAAGAATCTAAAGGGTAAACTAAAAGGATATTCCAGAAGAGCTA
>JAFVEW010000296.1 GCA_017475805.1 Synergistaceae bacterium
ATGATTACGTTAATTTCGTTATAAGCTCTTTTATATTGAAGGTCTATGATTTCTCTAAAAATTGTTTTTATCACATCTATATCTTCGTCTAATTTTTTTATTGCGACTGTCTTAGTTCTAAGTAAATTCACGAGCTTATCAAGATTAATTATGCCGTTATTAAGTGTCAGCTCCATGTCCTTAACATTTGCTAAGGCTACTATTCGGGGCTGCTCGGCGTAAAGTTTTTTGATAGCGTTAATTTTTGTTTGAAGTTCTGTGATCCTTTCTTGAAGAGCTTTAATATCTTCTTCGCTTTCTGAATAGTGAAGGTCGCGAATGCCTGCGCGAATCCATGATACAGTGCCGCCTGCCTGATTAGCTAATTCGAGGGATTTTGAAACTTGTTGAAGGAAAGCAATTTCTTTTTGAACTGCGGAAATGCTCACCCAGCTAAAAAAGACAGCCGCTCCAAATAAAGCGAGCACTAATCCAAAACCTACAGCAAGTTTTGCAGCAATCTTCAAATTTTTTAACATAATTAAAATAATCCCTCCTGGAAAAATTTTTTTATTGTTTTTATATTTTTAGGCGGTTAAATGTGTGGAAAAAATAAAATTATTTGGAGGGCATAATAACAAAGAATAATTCATAATGCAAAATTCACAATTAATAATTATGAATTTTGAATTAAAAAAATAAAATAAAACCCTAACGCCGTTAAGACGCAGGGTTATGAAATTTTTTTGAGCTTCTAAAAATTAATTTATTTTTTTGCGGGAAGAGCTTTTTGTTTCTGTTTTTTATTAGCCGCCTCGCCTGTTCCTTCGCCGATATTAAACATTGAGAGAGAATTTCTTAAATCCTGCGCTAATTGAGTCTGTTCGTCTGAAATCCTTGCGGCACGTTCGGCGACAACGGCAGTCTCGTCCATAGAAGTTTTAATTCCTTCAAGATGTTCAAGAATTTCTGTCGTAGCTTTCGTAACGTTGTCAATACCTGTAGCGATTTCTTTACTTGAAGCGGCCTGTTCTTCAGCTACTGCGGCGATGTTTTGAATACGGTCATTAGCTTTATCGATTTGACTCATTGCTTCAGCAAGAGAATCTTTAGCTCCGTTAGCTTTTTCAACAGTTTGAACTAAAAGCTCCGCAGTCTCATCACTGGCCGATTTAGTGTTTCGCGCACCGTCCTGCAAATCTCCCATGAGACCCCGTACACTGTCAGCGGCACGTCCTGACTCTTCGGCTAATTTTCTAACACTTTCAGCGACAACCGCAAAACCGCGTCCTGCTTCTCCGGCACGAGCAGCTTCTATTGCCGCATTTAACGCTAATAAATTCGTTTGATCCGCGATTGACGTGATGACTCCGATAAACTCGCCGATTTTGTCAACGCTGTCAACAAGTCCCTGTAATTTTTCGCCGCTTTCGTCAGTCTTAGTTTGAAGAATTGCCATGTTTGCTATAGCTTCTTGGACAGTTTGAGTGGCTTTGTTAGCAACTTGAGTAACGTTTGAAATAAATTCAGCGCAATCCGTAGCAGCTTGAGCACTCGTCATTGAATCCGCCGACATTTCCTGAGTTCCTG
>JAFVEW010000297.1 GCA_017475805.1 Synergistaceae bacterium
GGACATTCAAGTGGGACAACGAAGCTCAAAATAAAGCTCACGTTCACTGCGTTATTGTCGGATTCAGCTTTGAAAAAAATTCCGGCGGTGTGATTTATTACGGTGAAAATAAAATCGAAGCGAAAAACATTAACGCCTATCTCGTTGACGCGCATGACGTTTTTGTTGAGAGCCGGAGTAAACCGCTTTGCGATGTTCCTGAAATCGGGATCGGAAATCAGCCCATTGACGGCGGTTTTTATCTTTTCAAAGAAGACGAAATGCGCGAATTTATAACGAAAGAGCCGAACTCAGAAAAATATTTTCACGCATGGTACGGAGCAGACGAATTTATAAATCGAAGGCCGCGTTATTGTCTTTACTTGGGCAACTGTCAGCCGGAAGAGTTGCGAAAAATGCCTGAATGTTTGAAGCGTGTCGAAGCCGTTAAAGAATTTCGCTTAAAAAGCACGCGAGCCTCTACGGTAAAACTTGCTGAAACTCCGCGAAAATTTCAGACTGAAAACATGCCGACAGAAAATTACATCGTCATTCCGAAAGTTTCATCGGAGAAAAGATTTTATGTACCGATGGGTTTTATGGACGATTCTGTTTTATGTAGCGACAGAGTTCTTTTAATGCCCGAAGCAAATCTTTATCATTTTGGAATTTTAGAGTCCTCCGTTCACATGGCATGGATGAGAATGACTGCAGGTCGCCTTGAAACGCGATATAACTATTCAAAAGACATCGTCTATAACAATTTCGTTTGGCCGTCGCCGTCAGAAAAGCAAAAATCGAAAATCGAAGCGACCGCGAAAAAAATTCTTGAAGCCCGTGAAAAATTCCCGGATTCGTCGCTTGCAGATTTATACGACCCTTTGACGATGCCTGAAGAATTATTGAAAGCTCACAAAGCTAACGACGCGGCAGTCTGCGAGGCTTATAGCTTCAAAAAGGACATCAGCGAAGAAGGAATCGTGAGCGCGTTGATGAGTCTTTACGGAAAAATTTCAAAGGAGGAAAGAAAAAAAATTTGATTCAAAAATTTTAATTGAGTGAACGCTAAAAAGATTGTGGCGTGTGCATTGAAAGCGCGGCCGTGTGTTAGTAAATGTGTTAGTAAAAAAAACAGCTCCCTGTTTCGCAAGGAACTGAATGAAAGAATTATACCACGTCATAAATTTTTCATCGTTTACTGTTGGCACGAAAAGACTTAGAATCCTCAATCATGCAATTATTCAGGAGGAAAATAACATGAACTATATAGAAAAATTTTCTCTTAAAAATAAATACGCTCTTATAACTGGCGGAACTGGCGGAACTGGCGGACTCGGCGGTGAAATTGCAGGTGCGTTTATTAATGCCGGAGCAAAAGTCGCAGTATGCGGAAATCACCCTGAGAAGGCAGAAGCTAACTGTCTATCGGTAAAATGCAATATCCGCGATGAAGAAAGCGTTAATAACTTAATGGAAGTTATTGCTAATGAATTTGGAACGCTTGATATTCTTGTGAATTGCGCTGGGAAAAATATACTCAAGCCCGCAGAAGATTACGATAATTCGTCATTTCTTGACGTCATGAACTTAAATATCACAGCTCTTCACAACGTAACAAGAGAAGCAGGAAAACGTTTCATGATCCCTAAGAAAGCCGGAAAAATCTTGAGTCTTTCATCAGTTAAAAGCATAATCGGCACGGATAAAGATTATATTGCCTACTGTACGAGCAAAGGAGCTCTTAACATGTATACAAAGCAATTAGCGTGCGAATGGGGAAAATATAATATCAATGTTAATGACATAGCTCCGACTTTCGTCCGGACGGCGATTAATTCATTTCAGCTTGATGACCCTGAATTTTATAACGCGCTTGTTAATCGAATACCCTTAGGACGTATAGGCTCTAAACAAGACATAGCTTCGGCTGCGATATTTCTTTGTTCAGATGCTTCTAGCTTTATTACCGGGCAAATTCTTTGCGTTGACGGAGGACTGACAGCGAAACAATAAAAAATAACCCCTGCCTTTTTGACAGGGATTACCATAGTAAATACAGTTAAAAAACGATAACCCCCTCGCCAGCAAATAATTAATTGTAGATTACTACAATTAACCTCTCTCCCTCTTATCAGGGGGCGCAAGAATATTCTCTGTAATCTCGTCGCCTCTGTTAAGGGGGAGATGTCAGCTTGCTGACAGAGGGGTTACATTTTTGAAGTGTTTTGGCTATAAAACGTTATCATGACGAATTAAAATTAAAATTTTTGTAGTAATAAATGTAGTAATAAAAAATAAATTCCCCTGACATTCAAAGGAATCTTCTATAAAGAAATTATATCATAAAAATAAATTTTTGTTTCATGATTTTTTTTATTTGACAGTGATTTTTTCAATCGATATACTTA
>JAFVEW010000298.1 GCA_017475805.1 Synergistaceae bacterium
AATTTATCTCGATTCAATAGACTCAACGAATAATTACGCGAAAAAAAATCCTTTTGAACACGGAACTTTAATTGTCGCAGGCCAGCAAACAGCAGGACGCGGACGCTTTGGACACACTTTCGAGTCGCCGCCTCGCGGAGGGCTATATATGTCGCTGGTATTGCGTCCTAAAATCGAGATCTCTAAATTTCAGATGATAACGATAGCCGACGCCGTTGCAGTGTGTTTAGCCATTGAAGATTTATATCAAGACGCTGAATTAAAGATTAAATGGGTCAATGACGTTTTTTTTCATGGTAAAAAAATCGCTGGAATTTTAACCGAAGCCGTTACAAATTTTGAGAGCGGCGAAATTGAAAGCGTCGTTACAGGAATCGGCGTGAACGTCTCTACAAAAAGTTTTAATAATGAAATCGCAGGATCAATTTTTGATGATAAAAGCGAATTTTTATTTTCACGCAGCCAACTTTGCGCCCGCATTGCCGATTATATTATGAAATTTGCCGAAGATTTAAGCTCGCCTGAATTAATTAATTTATACCGTCAGCGTTCATTATTAAAATCAGGCTCAAAAATAACTTATATGAAAGATAACGAAAAATTTTCAGCCAATGTCAAAGCTATCGATGATTTAGGCGGACTTGTAATTATTAATGAAAATGGAAGCGAAGAAATTTTGCGTTCCGGCGAAGTTAATACGATTAGGAATGAGAAATGAGGAGTTAGAAATGAAAAATACAAAAAATTTAGTTTTATGCGCTTTATTTGCAGCGTTAATCACAATAGGAACTTACATAAAAATTCCTACGCCGTTATTGCCGTTAACTTTTCAGACTTTATTTGTAGTTCTTTCAGGTCTTGTCTTGGGTAAAAAGTACGGAGCTATTTCCGTATGTGTTTACGTTATTGCTGGATTAATCGGCCTTCCTGTTTTTACGGGCTCGGCGTTAAATCCTACGTTCGGTTATATCATCGGCTTTATCTTTGGAGCTTGGACTGCGGGTTTTATTGCTGAAAAATTCAAGCCTTGCTTCTTAACTTTCTTTTTAGGAGCTTTGGCTGGCATGGCAGTAATTTATGCTTTCGGTATACCTACTATTATTTAATGTCAAAATTTTATCTTGGAAACGAGATCGGCGCGAAGACTTTATTAATGTATTTTGTTCTGATGCCGCTGCCTGGAGATATTTTTAAGTCTATTCTTGCTGGATTAATTACGAAAAGATTGAAGACGATAATGAATTAAATTTATAATTAACGCTGAAGATTTTTAACGGGAGGATTTAATTTTCATGAAACGTAAAATTTCATTCGGCGTACTGATTCTTTTAACCGCCATTTTAATTTTTGCTTGGAACAGAGACGCTTATTCAGATTTCGGGAGCTTTTCAGGAACTTCGGACTACAGCAGCTCACATAGTTCTTCAAGTTCTTCGCATTCAAGTTCGTCATCGCATTCGTCAAGCCCATCAAGAAGCAGCAGCTCAAGCCGCAGGACGACACCTATAAGCCTCAGCAGCGGCGGGAATAATCTTAGCAATCTCGGCGTTGCGGCCGGAACACTCGGCGGCGATGATTCTGATGATTGCGGCGGAGTCGCGTTTGTTTTTGTTATCGTCTTGATTTTCTTCATAATTATCAGCATGAGGAAGAAAAAACATCAAGACCCTGTGATTATCAACACGAATGAGCCGATCAGAACTCTCAAGCCGATGGAAGAATATTTAGAGCTTGATCCTGGCTTTGACGAAGAGAGAATTAAAGATTTAATCTCGAATCTTTACGTTCAGATGCAGGATACTTGGCACGCTAAAGATATTAGCTCATTGCGTCCTTACATGACAGATAAATTCTATAATCAAATGGATAGACAGCTTGATGAGCTTCGCAAGTCTCACAGAACAGACTACACGGAGAGAATCGCCGTTCTCAGCACTGACTTAAGAGGCTGGAGGCAGGCAAGCGGGCGAGATTATATTACTGTCGGATTAAATTCGAGAATTGTCTCGTACGTTCTTGATGATTTAACCGGCAAAGTAATTTCAGGACACAAAGACAAAGAAAAATTCATGGAATACGAAATTGAATTAACTCGAAAGTCCGGAGAGGTTACAAAGCCTGAAGCTGAAGGCCAAAAAGCAGACAGATGCCCTCACTGCGGCGCGCCGATTAAGTTAAACGCTTCGGCCAAGTGCGAATATTGCGGAAGTGTTATAACGGCTGTCAACACTGACTGGGCAATTTCAGCCATGCGTGGAATTTCACAGCGAACGGCATGAAAAAAAGAAAATTTTTAATAATCGCGGCGGTAATTCTTATAATTTTAAGTTTTGCCGCTGCTGCTTATTCTGACTTTGGAGGCCATTCTCATTCAAGTTCAAGCTCATCGCGCAGTCATCGCAGCAGAACTTCAAGAAATGATGACGTTAATTCTTGGTATTTTACTATTCCGTTTGCGCTGATAGTTACGTTTTTCCGACAATATGACGATATAAAAACAGGCTTGAAGAGACTCCGCAGAAAATTTAGAAAATTAAAGCCCATGCACGAATATTATGCCGTTGATCCCAAATTTGACGAAATAAAATTTAAAAAAGTAATTTCAGATTTATATTTCAAAATGCAGGAAACTTGGCAGGCAAAAGACATCAGCCCGATAAAAGATTTCATGACTGATGATTTTTATTATGCAATGGACTTGCGGCTCGATAAATTAAGACGGAAAAAACAGACTGACCGCACCGAAAAAATTAAAATTCTTGAAATAAATCTCAATGGCTGGCGGCAAGATAAAGAATTTGATTATATTTCTGTCGGATTAAAAGCTCAGATTATTTCGTATATCGTCGATGATACTTTGAAATATGTTGCTTCAGGTGATAGTAAAAAGCCAATCTCAATGGAATATTACATTGAATTTTCTCGAAAGTCAGGAACAAAAACAGCCTATAAATTTAACTGGCAAGTAAGCGACATGGACGGATGGGAAATGAATTAGAGAGGAGGAACAATAAGAACGAATATTGATTTAAGCTATACTTCTTGAAAAAGCAGCTTTCGAAGAGAAGCTGTTTTTTTATTCTATTTGTAAAAAATTGACATCAATAGGGGGGGGGGGTAAAATTTTTATCGTTTTATTATTCATGTAAATTTATAAAGGAGCTGAGATTATGAAAGAGGATCGCTCCCTATTAATTCTTGTTCTTTTATCCATAGGGAAAATAGTTTATGTTGATGAAACTGGCATCGATAAATTTTTGCATCGTAAATATGCGCTGGCTCTTAGGGGCGAGAAAGTTTATGAAAGGGTTAGAGGCAATAAATTTGAACGAACAAGCATAGTAGCAGCTCAAGTGAGGAGCAGAATTATAGCTGGGGACGATGATTGTACTGGTAGCCTATTCAAATATGGTTCCTGATGAGCTGATTCGATAGAAAAGGAGAAAATAAACAGGAGAAGACACAATGTATTACAGGTTGAAAGATAATTTCGTTCTTCGCGGCTACGAAAAACTCCCCTACGCGCTGATTAACCTGAATAACGGTTATGCTGAGTTTCTCAATGCTGAAGCGATGAGCGCGATTCAACTTTGCGACGGAAGCGTTGATTTATCTATGCCGTTTATTCCTCAAAGCGTACGGGATTTAATAAAAACGCTCGAAGAAAATAATGTGATAGAACAATGTGAAGCCGGTCATGGCCTAACGGAAAAACAGAAATATAAAAAATATCCGGCTCGTTATATCCGTCAGGCTCACTGGTCGATCACAGGGAAATGCAATTACAAGTGCAGGCATTGTTATATGTCAGCACCTGACGCTAAACTCGGCGAACTTTCTCATGAGACAATCATGGATATAGTTCAGCAGTTATCCGACTGCGGAATTTTCAACGTCTCTCTCACCGGCGGCGAACCTTTAGTGCGTAGTGATTTTCTTGAAATTGTTGACGCGCTTCTTGAACATGATATTTATATCAAGGCAATTTATTCGAACGGCGCATTAGTCAATGAAAAATTGTTAAATGAACTTGACGCAAGAGGTATTCACCCGAAATTTGACATGAGCTACGACGGCGAAGGCTGGCACGATTGGCTGAGAGGCGTAAAGGGCGCGGAAGAAACCGTGAACCGTGCTTTTGCGTTGTGCCGCGATATGGGCTTCCCGACGGGCTCGGAGATGTGCCTGCATCAGGGCAACAAGCATACTCTAAGAGCGAGCGTGAAGCATTTAGGTTCGTTGGGCGTATGTTCTTTGAAAACTAATCCCGTTGCGAACGTAGGGGCATGGTATGAAAACGGTTACGGTGAAGCAATGGGCATGAAAGAACTATATCAGCTTTATCTGGACTATATCCCGCAATATTATGAAGACGGTATGCCGATGGGAATAATGCTTGGCGGTTTCTTTATGGCAAGTCCGCAAGAGCCGGATCGTTTTTATATTCCAAGTTATAAGCCTGTCTGCGAACCTTCAACTATGTGTATGTGCGGTCATGCCCGCCATGTTATGTATATTTCGCCTGAGAGC
>JAFVEW010000299.1 GCA_017475805.1 Synergistaceae bacterium
AAAGCGAAACGACGAATGCTTTTCATTCGTGAAAGAATATCCGAAACGCTTTTCGGCGAAAGTTTTTGACCATTACGGCCTTCAGTTAGAAGTTTATTGCTAAATGAAATAATATCTTCATTATTGATGTCGCTTAAATTAAATTTTCCGAACGTCGGAATTATATAGTTTTTAAGCTGGCTCATGTACTTTACGATAGTTGATTTTTTTCGGATCGGTTTTAATCCTTCAAGCCACTGGCGGGCGATATTTTCAAAATTCGGACTTTTTGCTTGTTTCGTCTTTTTTAACTGACTTTGTTCGATGTCAAGGTGGCTCATGGCTTCAGATTTTTTCTGCTTGACTTCAGAATAAGATTTCCCGAAAACGTAGCCATAAACGACTTTTTTACCGTTATGTGCTTTGATATAGCGGCCTTCCCAGCGTCCGTCTTTTCTCTTAAAAATATTCTCGCCTTTTCGCGGCATAATAGAAACCTCCTGACTATAAAATTGACATGAAAATTAGAAATTTTTTCTGAAAATCGCGATTAATTCACGAGAAAAATCGATAAAATTTTTCATAAAACCTTGAAAAATTCAGTGTTTTAACTTAAAATTGTCCGTACATTATTATGGTTGATAATCTTTCGTAGAGTTAAAGATACTGCGAAAGATATTGTTGTGTACTTCAAAATGTTAGTAACGGTACTGCTTTGTGGCATTGCAATATTTGTGCTGTCCCAAGATAGCGTGAATCAAAACCGAACGGAGAATCGCTCATGAGCCATACTTCATCGTATGCCAAAGTTACTGGAAGCGGAAAAGCCCTTAAAAATCTTTCGCCCCTGTCGTGAGAGAGCGGCGCACTGTTAGGGAACGGAACGCCATTGATTTTGATTAACCCGTTACCGCCCTGTTCGATTAAATCGCCTGAAAGCCCTGCGACTTTTTTCAAAAACGGTTTATTGTTGCCACAAATATTTTTCCTGAAATATTCCTGCGGCATCCATTCTGTAGAGCTAAAAGCCTCGATAGGGACTTGAACAAAATCGCCTTTTTTTGGCAGTCCATCAACTTTAAGCCAAAGGCCGCGAGGAACGGAAGCAGTAGTGTTTAAGATTAAACGCTCCGAACAAATGAAAGCTCCTAAAATAGCTCCGACAAGGATTATGATTAAGGCATTACGCCTTTGAATTTTTTTACACATGGAGAGCCTCTCTTTTGAAAACAGGTTTGCCATTCTTATCGCTGGCGGTCATTTTGCAGTTGGGATAATTAGAACAGCCCCAGAATTTGCCGTTTTTGCCGTTTCGTAAAATCATGAAGCCATTACTACAAGCCGGACATTTAATAGAACTTTTCAGCGTAGATTGTGGATTTTTTCCGCCGTCTAAACTCTGAACTGTAATAGGTTGTGCTAAAGCGACAATTTTTCTTATTTCGTTTGCAACATGATTATTGATAACTTCGTCAATTTGTATTTCATGAGCCTTGATTTTTCTGCAATAATTTTCAAAAACAGCTGTGAGGTCGGGAAGCGTAATAATTTCAGGCAGAGCGTGAATAAGACTTCGAGCGGACTGCGACGAGATTAAATTCTTGCCTTTTTTAATCAACATTTTGCTGTCGATAAGCTCCTGAATAATTCCGGCCTGTGTAGCCGCCGTGCCTATTCCGTCAGTTTCTTTGAGGATTTTCTTGATTTCGGGGTCTTTGACGTAGAGATAAACTTCGTTCATAGCTTTGAGCAAAGCAGCCTCAGTGAAACGAGCCGGAGCTTTTGTCTTTTTCTCTAAGAGATTAATGTAACTGCACGAGCCGTTTTTGCCTTCGGAAATTTCAGGTAACGAAGCAGATTTATTTTCTTCGCTGTCATCTTCATTTTTATCTTGCGAATCATTTTCGAGGGATTTCCAGCCGTCATTGAGAATTTGTCGCCCTGAAGCGGAGAATAATTCGCCGTCAATGTCAGCATTAATATTGACCTGTAAAAATTCAAAGTCAGGCATAAAAAAGCTGATATAACGCCTCGCTACCAGCTCAAAAATTAAAGCCTCGTCTTTTTCAAGCTGCTTCGTAACTTTGCACGAAGCAGATGGAATAATCGCGTGATGTTCCGCAACTTTTTGTGTGTTGAACACAGAAGTTTTGCGCTCTTTATTGACAGATTCAGGAACTTTGACGGAAGATAATTTTTCGATGACAGAAAAAACTTTTTCGGCTTCGTCATGATGTGCTTCAGGTAGAAATTCGCAGTCAGAGCGCGGATAAGTCAAAATCCCCTGCTCATAGAGTTTCTGACAAATTTCAAGAGTTTTAGCCGGAGAAATGTCATATTTTTTTGACGCAATCATCTGTAATTTTGGAAGTGAGAAGCCAACGGGAGGCTTTGAAGACTGCTTTTTGCTCTCGTATTTTGTGATTATCGCGGATTTTCCTGTTAATTTGTTTGCGAGAGCCTCAGCGACAGCTTTATCAACAAGCCTTTTTTCTTCGTCAAGCCCTTGCTGTTCGTCTTTAGGTTTCCATACGGCATTGAATGAGCTACTTTCGACGGAAATCTCAGCCTGAATAACCCAAAAAGGCTTAGGCGTGAACGATTCAATTTCCTCATCACGTTTCACAACGAGAGCAGTAACAGGAGTTTTTACTCTGCCAATTCTAAGAGGCTCACCTCTATAACCATTTTGCTCGGCGAGTTTTGTATAAAGGCGAGTTAAATTTATTCCGTATAACCAGTCAGCACGACTGCGGGCAAGAGCAGCATAATAGTCGCCGCGAAAATCTGAGTTAGGTTTGAGATTGGCAAGAGCCTTTTTTACGGCTTCGGGGTTTGTATCGCTTATTAAGATACGGAGAGCTTTTCCTTTGTACCCGCAAAACTCTAAAATCTCATCAATTAAGAGCTGTCCCTCTCTGTCGCAATCTCCAGCGTTTACTACAACATCAACCCTCTTCAATAATTTTTGAAGATTATCTAATAAATCTTTGCTGTCTTTCTTGGGCAGCATTTTCCAAATTTCAGGAACAATCGGCAGTGGAGCAATATTCCATTGTTTGTATTTTTCATCATAATCTTCAGGCATAGCCTGTACGAGTAAATGACCAGCCGCCCAAGCTACAATATCATCGCCAGCTTTTATATAAAGTTTGTTATTTTCCTGCGGTTGAGGCAAAACAGCAGCGATAGCACGGGCAAGACTCGGCTTTTCGGCAATAAATAATCGCATAGTTTTTAACTCCCTTCTTTCAATTCCGCCATACGCGCGGAAAAATAATGTCGTGTTGTACAAAAATCATGAAGCGATAGCCGGGCTTAATCTTGATAGTAGGCTGACGGTTAGCTTCACGCTGAATAATCTGACTCATTGCTTCTGCGACAGCGGAGGCGGCATTTTCAGCCAAAATCGAGCGCGGGTCGTCGTTATCTCTGTTGCCGTTATCAGTTGGAGCGGCAAGTTCAACACCAGCACCAAGTAAAGACACTAAAAGAGCGGACGAAATTATTGAACCCCAATGTCGATTAACTGCTCCTTTGAAACCCGAATAGCCAGACTGATCCGCGCCCTTTAAGTTATCGAGGACAAGGCTTGAACCGTCAGGAAAAATTAACCTGCTCCACATTACGAGAACACGGCTTTGTCCGTAAGAAATTTGATTATCATAAGTACCTATGAGACGCGAGCCTCTCGGAATTAACAAATATTTTCCTGTCGCTGTATCCCAAACATTTTCAGAAACTTGCGCAATCATGTTGCCGGGTAAATCTGAATTAAGGCCGGAGATTAAAACGCACGGCAACAAAGTTCCAGACTTTAATTCAAATAAACTGCGAGGCGATACCACAGTGTATTTTGAATATTCTTCGGGTAGCTCTTGCTTTGTAAAAGCGTCTTTTCTATTCCAGCCGTTAGGATCAGAGTTATTATTTTGTTGAGGCATAAACGGCATGGACATATCAGAAGCTGCTGTATTTGCGGGCGCGTTAGACAAAATCCTTGAAACTTCTGCTAAAGTATCAGAGTTTGCAGAACTTTGTGAAGTCGCGCCGTTATTAGAGTTATCCCTAAATGCCTGAATAGCTGTCGGAGCATTAGCGGCTAATAATCGTTGTTCTTGTTCTTGCTTCCTTAAGTCAGAAACTCTTGGCACAGGAACATAAGCCGGACGAGTTTTTTGCGGCTTAGGAGCTGGCGGAGGCGTAATCGGCACAGGTTCAGGCTCAGGCGGTTTAGGTCTTGGAATAGAAATAGACTGCGCACCGCTTGAAGCCTCGAATAGATTTAGAGGGGCATTACTTCCGTTCATGTTTTGACCTGCGTTAAGTATTGATAACGCTACAAGCGTGAAAACAATCCCAGCACCGATAAATACAAAAATAGCTATTCTTTTCGAGGCAGATTTA
Source organism: Synergistaceae bacterium (assembly GCA_017475805.1). Next base: position 4,387 of record JAFVEW010000299.1, read on the forward strand.
CCCTGTTTTGCTTTTTGTTGAGCAGACGGCTCGAAACGGTCGGGACTTTCTGAACTCATTTACTGACCCGCCTTTCAGAAGTTTTTACTGTTGAAGCTCTGCTTTCTTTGATATTTGTATCAGTTAATTTTTCATCTCTGACGATAGCAATTCTTTTATTTCCAATTCTGAGATATGCCCTGTCAAATAAGCGGTCAACAATATAATAACGGCCTTTGACGCGATAATTCGACAACGTTTCTTTTTTATCAAGATAAATATAAAAAGCTGGAGTTTCACTGAATTGCAAGGGCATACGGATATAAGTTTTCTTGCCGTCATCAAAAACAGCGTCAGGTTTCCAGTCAACTTTGTTCTTATCAATTATTGTGTAACGAGTATAGAGGGTATCAAAATCCAAGTTGTTTGAGTCGAGTTGCAATTCGTCCTCAAGGGATTTTTTTGAAGAAGAATTCTGCTGACTTTTTACAAAAAGCGAGGTTAAATCATTTATTTGATATGAGAAAGCTATACCGCGAATATATTGCGCTTCGTCAGTGGCCGTAAAGTCGAGGTTGTATGTTCTTTTGTCTGTGTGAACGAGCAAATTTGTAGAAATGCCGGGCTTCGATGGCTTAACTACTATGTGAGAAACTGAAACGCCGTTTTTCATTGACTGCGACGGAGTGAACATCCAACGTACAGAATCACCTGCGTGAATACCCATAATAGACTCGCCGGGTTCGAGAGCAACATCAGTCATTCTCATTGGTCGGCACGTAATTATAGGAATTACCTCGCCGTAGGGGTAGATGACATAACCTTGTTCACCGATGAAAGGATTAGTAGCGGCCTTTGCTTCGTCAAAATTTTTTCGCATGTCAAAGACAAGTTCATCATAACGCCGAAGTTTAATTTCTTTGTCCATATTTTCCCAGAGCTGAATACGAGCGGTTTCTTCGGCGGCTTCCTGCAAGGCTTTATATTGAGCCTCAGCAGCTTGAATTTCGGCTAAATCATTTTGAGAAGTATTGTTTTCATACAACGAAACTTCGGACGGTAAAATAATCTCGCCCGTTTCGGGATTATAGCCGGGAGTTACTGCAAACGCAGAACGCGATAACAAAAATAAAGAAAATACAATTACAAAAAATTTTTTCATAGTAAATACCTCGTTAAGATTGTTGATTAGTTATGTTTATATCCTGTGCCATGTTTATCTCAGTTATGAAGATACCGAGCGGATTTTTTAAGACTTCTTCAAGCTCACGAACTGGAGAAACAACAACAGAAACAAGAGCGCGCCATTCAGTACGTTCAATAATTGCGCCCTGATCTACTTTTTCTTCTGCCCATAAGACCTGCCAAGACTTATCATCACCGCCGGAGCGGACAATAGAACGAATTTCAACTTGAACGGTGTACTCGCGTTTATCTTGCGTTGCAATAAAAGGATTGTGTTCTTTGTAATATTGCGACACGGAAGTTTCAGCCGAGCTATTTTTAGCAAGATATGAATAAACATCGTTGACCATTCGACGCTGTGAGGCTACGTCAGTAACAACAGTCTTGAAATTCACAAAGAAGCCTCCGAGTGCTGCAACTACTACTCTTGTATCTGCAATAGAGCCTTCACGCGCAGATTTAATCGCTACTGCATAACCTTGTTTATCTACTTGGACGATATAGGGTACGACTTTATTTTGACTTGCAAGCCACATCATAGTTCCGCCGAAAGCAAGACATAGCAAGACCATCAAAATGGAAATTTGCCGCCAGCGCGCCGCGTCTTTTACTGCTGAACCATAGCGGTCGCTGTATTCTTTTCGAGCAGACAAATATGGATTTTCCTGAAAATTATTATCAGACATTTAGAATAACTCCTTTTCATTGTTAAGACGTTTGTAAATACTTTCAGCAGAATTAGGATTGTCATCTGTTTTTGGAACAGGTTTCATTTCTGGAGTGTCATTGTTTAAGTAACGTTTAGCTCTATCGGAATCAGCACCGAAAGCAACCCGCGCTTCAATATAATTAGCCATATTTCCAGTTTTAGAGGCACTTACAATGTCATTAACAACGGGAATTTTTGAAGCTACATGTTCGACAGCACCGCCTATTCCGCCTTCTTTTGCCGCGTCTAAAGTATCTGCAACACCCCTGAAAGCAGCAGTTTGAGTATTTCTTAAAGTTTCAACGATAGTTTTGCTTGTTCCGAGCAGACCACCAGTGCGTCCGCCATTAGGAGATTTTTCACCGATAGCACCATTAACAAGACTTGAAGCTGAAGACGTGAACATTTCATGACCAAATGAAAGAGCCGCGCCGCTGACTACAGATTGAGCCATAGACGGAACCATTTTCGCGGACATAAAAATACAAATAGTGCGCCTAAAATTTGTCCTGCAGTTGAGATTAAAGTCGCCATATCAGTTGACGCACTAAAATTAGCTTCCCAATCTATTAATAAAGCGTTGGCAAGGGCATAAACAATCATAATCATCAAGAGCTTAACTCCGATAGAAACTGAATAACGAAGATAACTTAATGCAATGTCACGGGTATATTCAAAACCCCCGAAGCCGATTAAAATAGCTCCGCCACAAATTACTAAGTGCATTTCGATTAGGGCTACGGCCATAGTTCCGGCAAGCATTGCAACTACAACTAAAATAACAATACCAATCAGCATCATTCCAATAAAATCGCCCCAGCCGGCGTCCCAGCCTCGTTCGACCATAGTACCGTAAAGCCTTATGCCAGCTACAAGTAAATCATCAGGAGCAACCTCCTGACCTGCGATAGATTTTCCAGCTTCCATGAAGGAATTAACGATTAATTTCGGTAAAAACGTAGCAACGCCGGAACTTGACATAATCCAGAAAAATACTCCGACATAAATAATCCACTTTGCCACATGAGCCGCTACAGAACCTATGTTGCTTTCACCACTTAAAATCATTTTGCCAAGTCCCATAGCAAGCGATAAAGTAGCAAGCGCAACGAACAAAGAGCGGGCGTAGCCTAATAATTTATCGCCAATGCCGGACGTAAAATTTTCTACAAATTCGAGAGTTGCATTAGTGCCGGGCGTTGCAGAGTAGGCGACAGAAACATAACTAAGCAAGATAAATAATGAAAATAAACCAAGAAAAAATTTTTTAGTTCTCATGATTTAATCTCCATTATTTGAAACCCGGTGTGAAAGTCTGTCCGGGAATTTGTAGATTTTTCAAAGACTTGTAAGCCTCAAGAATACTCTGCTCTTTTTGTTCTCGTTTATCAATTTCATCACGTTCTGTTTCAAGAAAAGTAGTCATGAAGCCTTGAAGCGTCTGCTCATTTCGGGAGATAATAGAGCTTGTATGATCCAATAGTGCGCCGAGAGCCTGTAATGCCTGAACTTGTCCCTCAGAATTTGAGAGCGTAGAAAGTATTTTTTCGCGAGTTTTTTCGTCATTCTTGAAGTCTTTAGCTGTGATGTTCAGAGTTTTTAGATAGGCTTCATAAGTCTGTTTTAGCTGCTTATCGCGTTTTTCATTGCGTTCTTTGAGTTCATCAATTTTAAGGCCGCCCTGCCAGTCAGGATGTCGGTCTTTAAGCATACTTTCAATGTCATCAGTAAAGTGAGTAATGCTTTCAACGTCCTGCAAAATTCCTCTGACCTGCGAGAAATTTTCACTCATAAGCTCTTTCATTCCGTTAATTTCGTTAATAACGGATTGCGGAAGCTGTGTGAGCATTTTAAGCTGATTTAACTGCATTTCGACTGTGTTCAGCCATTCAGCGATGGCCCTGATTTTGACCGTAATTTGAGTAGTTTCCTGAGCAATCCAAGATTCAGAAGATGAGGCACATACAAAAATTAGGGTTAATACAAGTAATACAAACTTAAATTTTTTGTATTTCATTTGTAAAATCTCCTGAATTTATTTGAATCCCGGCGTAAAAGTCTGTCCTGAGCGTTCTGTTTGTGCGGCATTTTTACCCATTTCGACAACATTTTTTTGAGCAAGTTTCTGACGCTGTTTTTCAGCTTGCTGTCGAGTGATATAACTTTCCATGAAACCGCCTAATTCCTGATTATTTCTGTCGAGCAAAAATGAAGCGTGATTAACCATAGCTCCGATAATTTGAATAGCTTTTGTCTGTCCTGAATCCGAGTCTGTTTCGTTTAGAGTTTCAAGCATTTTGTTACGAATTTCCTGCTCACTGTCGAAATTTTTAGCTGTCATATTGAGAACTTTCATGTAGCCTTCTTCGACTTTTCGCCAATCGTCAGCAAGGCGCGTGCCTTCTGTAACAGCGGAAATAATGCTCTCGTAGTCGTCAGGAAAATGCTCCTTGAATGCTGAGCCGAAATCGGAAATATCGGACGTAAGGCTTTTAGCATTCTGTAATACCGATTGAGCTTCCGTGAAAATCTGCATAATCTGACCGTTGCCCAATTGCAAAAGACGGGATTTTAAGGAGTTTAGCATAGCTAAATGTTGCTTAATCATTGTTAGCTGCTCTGTAACTTCGTGAATGTCAGCGGCTAATTTGCTTAATTGTGTACTTTCCTGAACGGGAAAGCCATTAACCCACAACCACCAAGCATGAGCCGGAGCGGATAAAAACACAAACGCTATCAATGTAAACAAGCTAAAAAGTTTTTTCATTAAGTTTTTCTCTCCATTCTTTTCTGAAAAGTTGAGTTTCAAATTCGCGGTCAACATTGAGCCAGCCGTCCGCCCAGTCTGGAAGTTCACGCTCACGAAGCCATTGAACAGGCCACTGTCTGCCGTAACGTTCTTTAAGTTCACGAACCCGTGTTAAATCTTCTGCTCCGCTTGCACCGACAAAAGACAATGCAACAGGACCTAAACCGAGACTAAACAATCTGCGGCCTTTAGGCGAGATGATGTAATATTCGCGTTTTCGCGTCATGTGTGAGATTAAATTGACTTGTCTTTCATTAAGTTGTAAGAAATCCCGATAAAATTCGCCGATTTTAGAGGCTTTAGCGTCAGGATTAGCCAAGAGAATTTTTGTTGGACAGCTCTCAAAGACTGCGTCCCGAATGGTACTGTTTACAACATCAGCGATTGATTGTGTGGCAAGCACTACAGCGCAATTTAATTTTCTGAAAGTTTTAAGCCAGCCTCTAATTTTCTCTGAAAATAATTTATCGCGCATTGCAGTCCAAGCCTCATCAACTACGAGTAAAGACGGCGCACCCTTTAACCTTCTTTGTATCTGAAAGAATAAATAGGTAAGTACGGCCGGAGCTATTTTCTCTCTTTCCAGTAATGAAGCTATTTCAAAGACGTTAAAAGCGGCGTAATTTATGTCGTCATGGTCTCCGTCAAGAAGATAACCGCCGCTCTGATTGAGGCTGTAAAAACCTAAAGCGGCTTTCATATCCTCGTCTTGAACAGAAGTTATGTATTCTGTTAAAGTTCTTTCAGAGGCGCATGTTGTGCTTGCGGCGAGATTTTTCAAAGCGTCGTTCAATAAAATCCTGCGGACGGGAGTAACAAGACCGGGCGCGACCATTTCGATTAACATTTCGAGCCACTCAGCCGCCCAGCTCATAACTTCAGGGTCATCAATCTGAGCCAAAGGACAAAGATTTATTGTGTTAGCGGCCTGTCCTAAATCGTAGAAGACTGAATCATCGAGAGCCTGACAGAGCGGATAAATAGATTTTCCATTGTCGAAGAAAAATATTTGTCCGTTTTCGTAACGTTGAAATTGAGCCGCTATAGTTGCCAGCAGTGTAGATTTTCCTGACCCTGTAGGACCTAAAATTAAAGTATGACCGACATCACCGCTGTGAAGATTAAGTGAGAACGGCGTACTTCCCACAGTCGCGGCCTGAAGCAGAGCAGGCGAATTAGGCGGATAGAACGGACAAGGGCAATATTTATCTCCAATCCAGTCGTTTGAAAGCGGTAGAATATCAGCGTAATTAAAAGTTGTAATAAGAGGCTTTCGGACATTCTCTTTGCCATGACCGGGCAGAGAACTTAAAAAAGCCTCGAAATTATTTAGAGTTTCACGTCTTGCACTGCAACCAGCGCGCTCAAAAACTTTTATGACTTCACGAGCGTTATTTTCGAGGATTTCAGGGTCTGAATGACGCAAAATAACTGTGCATGTGTGATTGCCGAAAGCTACTTCGCCTGAATGAGCGTCTTGCAAGGCATTATCTAAATCTTCGACCATAGCGACAGCATCTTGATTGACTCTGTTAGTGCGAACTCCTGTAATTTGAGAGAAAAGACTGCGGATTTTTTGAGTCCATTGTCTGCGTTTAGTCTCAATTTGTCCCATAGCCTCGCGCATGTCAGTCATAATGAAGCGGTTTGACCACCTGAAAGCAATAGGCATAGTCTGCAAGTCCGAGAGAATAGCCGGAAATGTTCCAGCAGGATAATTGACAAGAGAAATACATTGAACATACTCGTTGTTATATTCAAGATTTTTCCCGTTAATGCAATCTCTTGCGAGAGTGCAGTCAAGATAGTACGGAAAAGCCGGAAGCCTTACGGTTTGCCAATTTCCATTAACACAAGCATTTATGACTTGGAGAAGTTCAGACTTTCCCGAATACGGATCAGAAACATTATCAGGCTGAAAAGTCATGCGGCGGACTTTCATAATAAGACTTAAAGAATCTTTTAACCCTCTTATGACTTCCTCGAAGCGTTCAAGCTGTTTTTCGACTATTATTTCTTCATCTTCGTCGTTTGCGCCGAATAAACATTTTTTAATACGCTGAAAAAATTTATTTTTCTCAAAGGCCGACGGGACATAACTAAGAAAAATCGCCTGAATTGATTCAAAATGTCCCTGTTTTTGTTCCTGCTTTTCTTTTTGAAATTGGGCATGACGCTCAATGTCGATAAGTTTTGTTGTTGTCTCCTTAAATTTTCCGTCAGGATAGTTATGTGCTTCTCGTCTGAAAAACTCAAAATGAACACACCAGCGCATGTCAAGCTGATTTATAGCCCTCGCCATCATTTCGCTTAAACGTTCAAGTTCTTTAGCAGTGGAACTTTCGATGTCAG
>JAFVEW010000300.1 GCA_017475805.1 Synergistaceae bacterium
TAATATAGTGTTTATAGGCCGCGTTTAATACTTCGGTCTTAAATTCGCGAGCCGACTCGTAATCAACTTTATCAGGGTTTTTATCGAAATCATATTTAGCCGCAAATTTATTAAGTTCTTCCGGCAAAAGCAAATTATCTTTCACGAGTTCATCAGGACTGATTAATAAATAATTTCCCGCAAAAGCTGACGTAGGACTATAAGGAGAATTTCCGCAGCCCGGATCAATAGTCGTGAGCGGCAAAACCTGCCAAATTTTTTGTCCGGCATCGTGGAGAAAATCAGCGAAATTAAAAGCCTCCGAGCCAAAGTCGCCTATTCCATATTTAGACGGCAAAGACGTAATCGGCAGTAAAATTCCCGCGCTTCGTTTGTTCATAAAAAATCCTCCCTTTATAATTTTCCAGATTCATAAACAGAGCAGCCTGCTACGAATGTTGCTGTAATATCGATTAAAGAAATCTCTTCAGGTCTCACAAAAAACGGATCCTGCTCAAGAACGATTAAATCTGCATCGCCTCCGACAGCTATTTCTCCGCGTCTTAAATCATTTCCGCCGTTCCAAGCAGCGCACCAAGTATAAATGCTCAATGCTTCAGCGACGCTTAAGCCGCCCATAACAAGTTTGCCTATATTTTTTAACGGCGATGTTAATTTTTCTCCAGAACTTGCGGATGCTACGATGCCGTTTTGAAAAGCCTCATGAATAAAGTTTTCATTGTGATTTAGGACAGCGACGCCGCCGAGATTTAAGATTTTCATTCGTTCGATGACGCTGCTGAAATTTTTGATTAAATGCCGCGAATTTTTTTTGACTTTTTTAACAACTCTTTCAAGGGCGTTGAGGCAGGATTTATTATTGTCGCTGATGACCTGACAGCCCGATAAATGAGCAGAGAAAATCATATTTTTTTGTTCCTGCTGGTCTAAGTCGTCTTTAATTAAAATTCCGCCGAGTTTACAAAACGGAAAGCCGTCGCCTGTCCGTAAACCTGAAGAAAGAAATTCATTCAGCGAATTTGCATTATCAAAGCCGAAATTGCACCTTAATCTAAAATTTAACGAGTCATAAATTACATCGTTCAAAACATCCCATAAATTTTTTTCGTTATAAAAATCTGCCCATATTTCAGAAATTCCTAAAGAACTAATTTTAGGCGAGTAAGTTTCGAACAAAAATTTAATTTCTTCACTCGAAAGCTCAGGGATATGCTGTGAAAATTCTTCAGGTTCGACGTTATCCTGCGGCATGTTTAATTCAGTCATTGCAGGCGAATTTAAGATTATGTGAGTATTTTTCGCATCGATAACGGCACACGGAAGCGAGCTGATGACTTCATCAATATCATCGCGTGATATAACAACGTCATCGCTAAGTCCGCAGGCAATATACCAGCCGCGCAAAGGATTTTGATTAGCCTGAAAAAACGCGCCCAAAGAGTCCTTAAATTCTTTAACTGAATGGACGTTTGAGAGGTTTAATCTTTCTTGATTTTCAGCCCACGATAAAAAATTAATGCCCGTGTCGCAAAATGCCGGTAAAACTGTACGGCCGTGAAGGTCAATAATTTTTCCGCTGAAACCTGCATCATCATCAATCGAAACTATACGGCCGTTTTCAAAAGTTAAATTAGAAGCTGTCCCGGAGCGGGTATGAATTTTGCCATTTATTAAAGAAATTTTTTCTTGCTGGTTCATAATTGTTATTCATATTTTTTAATCAGAAATTAGGAGCAAAGAGTAATTTTCTACTTCCTAACTCCTAATTCCTACTTACTTTTAGAATGTTCCGCTGAATTTTCCGCCGATGCCAAAAATCTGAAGTGTTGTTTCCATCATTTCATTTTGTTGCTTGACGAGCCACGCACCTACAGCCATTTCGACTTTAGCCTGAGTTAAATCCATTGAAGCCTCAGCGATAGTCATCGGATCTGCTCCGCTTTCCAAAACCTGATCGCTCGCGGCGTTGACGGTGTTCATGGAATTTTACATCATTGCCATGCCGTTTTTGCCTAGAGTGTCATAACTGTTTAAGCTGATCATGATTTAATTCGCCTTCTTTCTGAAATTGAGATTATTATATAATACGAAAAAAATTAAAAAAAACTCAAAATTATTTTCGGAGGTTTTAATTCAAAAATGGAAAACGAAACAAGAGTTGCCGTTATGAGCATCATCGTAGAAAACATAACTTCAGTCGAAACGCTCAATAACATTCTTCACGAGTACCGCGAATTTATAATCGGCAGAATGGGACTGCCCTATCATCAGAAAAAAATTAACATCATCAGCATAGCACTCGACGCTCCACAGGATATTATTTCAGCACTTTCTGGACGTATAGGCAATCTCGATGGCGTAAACGTTAAAACGGCGTTCTCAAAATAGAATGACATATACTTTTGAACTCGACAAAGACGCCCAAAAATTCGCGGAGGCTTATGCTTCGGAAACTGGCGAAAACGTAGGCGAACTTGCGAAAAAAATTCTCCTGGAACACATCGAGGATATAATGGATTTAAGGCTTTATGAACAGTCAAAGGCTGAATATGATGCTGATCCTGAGACTTATTCTCTCGATGAGATTGAGAAAGAATTAATGTGTAATGCGTTATAGCGTTGAATTTTCTAAAAAAGCCCGAATACCGCAGTGGGGCATCGTAGAGAAATTTGTTAATAATGAAAAATTTAATCGAAAAACTCTCGTATAATCATTCGCTTGAAATTGAAGAATACGAGAGTTTAATAAAAAATCGAAATGACGAGGCCGCGAAAATTCTCCGCAAACTCGCTGACAAAACAAGACGAGGAATCTACGACAACAAGATTTTCGTTCGAGGCTTAATTGAAATTTCTAATATTTGCCGCAACGATTGCCTTTATTGCGGTATAAGACACAGCAACAAAAATTGCGAGCGTTATAGATTAACTCCTGAAGAAATTATTTCGTGCGCTGACGAAGGCTATGAATTAGGCTTCAGGACTTTTGTTTTGCAGGGCGGCGAAGATTCTTTTTTTAATGACGAAATTTTAGGCAGCATTGTCAAAGAAATTAAATCGCGTCATCAAGATTGCGCTGTAACTCTTTCGATGGGAGAACGCAGTTTTGAGAGTTATAAATATTTGCGTGATTGCGGAGCTGATAGATATTTATTAAGACATGAGACGGCAGATAAAAATCATTATGAAAAATTACATCCGGCTTCAATGTCTTATGAAAATCGTATTAAATGCCTGAAAAATTTGCGCGAACTCGGCTATCAAGTTGGCTGCGGTTTCATGGTCGGCTCACCTTTTCAAACTGAAAAAAATTTAGCTCAGGATTTGAAATTTATCGAAACTTTTAAGCCAGACATGTGCGGCATAGGGCCTTTCATTCCGCATAAAGATACGCCGTTCAAAGATTTTCCGGCCGGAACTGTCGAATTAACTTGCTATTTGCTTTCGATTATAAGATTAATTTATCCGCCTGTATTGCTTCCGGCTACGACGGCATTAGGCACTATTCACCCGACGGGACGAGAACTCGGAATTTTATCAGGAGCTAACGTCGTTATGCCGAATTTATCGCCTGTAAATGTCAGAAAAAAATACGAACTTTATGACAACAAAATTTGCACCGGCGAAGAAAGTGCTCAGTGCAAAAATTGTCTTAATAGCCGCATGGAAAAAATCGGCTTTGAAATCGTTACGTCTCGCGGCGACGTAAAGAAGGCTTAAGGGTCTGTTGAAAAATTTATATGAAATCAAAAATCTTGTCTTAAGTTACGAAAATGAATCAATCTTAAAAGATATTTCGTTAAAAATTCCCTGCGGTCTTGTCTCTTTAATCGGGCCGAACGGTGCCGGAAAAACCTCTTTGCTTAGGGTTTTGGCAGGACTTGAAAAAAGATATTCAGGAAAAATTTTATTAAATAACGCTGAGATTAACAAAATTTCTCGAAAAAAAATGTCGCGGGCTTTGAGCTTCGTAATGAGTAACAAAAATTTTCGTCCCTTGTATTCTTTTAGCGTTAAGGAAATTATCGCACTCGGCCGCCTGCCATTTACGGGAATGTTCGGATTTCCCAAAAATCATGATAATGAACTAATCGAAAAAGCCGCAGAGTTATTAAAAATTTCTCATTTATTGAACCGCGACATCATGACCCTTTCCGACGGCGAAAGGCAATTAGTTTTTATTGCATCAGCGATTGCACAAGACACGAAAATAATCTTACTTGACGAACCGACGGCCTCATTAGACCCTGATAAAGCTGCGGGAATTTTCGCGTTGTTAAAAGAACTTGCGGGCAAAGAACGAAATATTATTGCCGCCGTTCATGATATAAATATTGCTACAGAATATTCAGATTTTTACATCGCAATCAAGAACGGAGAATTAATTTTTAACGGCAAAGAACTTAATCAAGAAATTTTAAGAGATTTATACGGCGTTGATTTTGTTTTAGATTTGATGTGGCGCGTAAAAAATTAGAAATTAGGGGTGAGAAATTTAGGTAATGAAAAAAATTTTTGTGAGTATTGCTATATTTTTTATTTTCATTGCTTCGGTTAGTGCAGAAGAACTGCGGGTTATATCGCTGTATCCGGGACATTCTGACAATATTTTTGCAATGGGCGGCGAAAGAATTTTAATAGCTCTATCTGAAAACGATGACACTGACTTATTGCCTGACTTGCCGAGATTATCGTTGAGGGACAATGCGGAAAAATTTTTAGCTTTGAAGCCAGATATTGTCGTTACTAGAAGTTTGGCAATTAGACTTAATCCTAATTTATATGAAATTCTTGAACGAGCGGGCGTAAAGATTATAGATTTAGACCCTCCGTCATGGAACGATTTTGAGAATTATTTGAAAGTCTTGGCTAATTCGCTGGGTCTTAATTCTGAAAAAGCTATTGAAAAACTTAGCAAAATAAAAATATCTTCTCAATCGTCAAGCCTGACTTATCATTGCTTTATCGAAGCTACTTCAAAAGAAATTCACACGTGCTCGCCAAGCTCTTGGGCGGCAAATTTAATTTTACTCGCAGGAGGCATAAACGCCGCTTCAGAGGCTGAGCCTTTGCGTTCAGGAAGCTCGATAGCGGCTTGGGGAGTTGAAAGAGTGTTAAAATCTCTCGAAAACAAAAATCTCGATATTTACATAATTCAAACAGGAGCTATGAATAACGCCTCAATCAAAGATTTTTATAATCGTGAATGGACGAAAATTTTAATAGACAATGGCGTGAAAGCCTACGAAGTTCCTGAAAAATATCTGAGCAGACCTTCGTTAATCGGCTTAGAAAAAGGCTTGGAAATTTTACGAAAAATTTTAAGCAGGAGTGATGATTAAAAAATGCCTGGAAAATTACAACCAGATATATTAAAAAAAAGTGTTTTAGATTTCACAGGAGCATTGCGGGAAGACTTAATTGTCGGCGGAGGTATCGGTGAGGACGCGGCTTTAATAAAAGTTCCAGAAGGAATTTTAGCGGCGGCCTCCGACCCTGTAACGGGTGCTACAAAAAACGCTGGCAAGCTGCTCGTTCACATTAACGCTAACGATTTGGCCTGCAAAGGTGCTGACCCGGCTTGGCTTGTGGTAACTTTAATAGTGCCGGACAAAATGGGAGTTCCATTCATTTCTGAAATAATGAGCGAAATTCATGAAACTTGCAAAAAATTAAATATTGCAATCGCCGGAGGCCATACTGAGCTTACAAGCAAATATTCAGAGCCTGTAATCTCAGGGACAATGCTCGGAATAACAAGGCACGAACTCAGCGCGAAAAAAATTAAAAACGGCGATTTTATCTTAGCTACAGGCCACGCAGGTCTTGAGGGAATGAGCATAATCGCTAATGATAGAGATGATTTATTTGCTGAAATTTTTAAGCCCGACGAGATAAAAATTATAAAATCTTGGGGAAATGATTTTTCAGTCGTGAAGCCCGCGAGAATTTTAAGAGATTATGCCCGCTACATGCATGACCCTACTGAAGGCGGCTTAAACGGAGCTTTATACGAAATTCAAGCTGGAGCTGATTTAAGAATAGAGATTTATAACGATGATATTCCTGTTTCAGATTTAACTTTGCGGGCAGCTAGTGAATTAAATTTTGATTACATGAATTTGATTTCGTCAGGAATGTTAGTCTCGGTCATTGCACCTGAAAAAATTGAGCAGGCAAGACAAGCGTTAAAGGCTGAAAATATTGATTCAAGAATTATAGGAAAATTCAAAGACGGAGAAAAAATTTATCTGAACACTCATGAAGAACTTTGGCGAATCTTAAATCTTGATGTTATATAATTACCGAGAAAAATTTTTAAGGAGATGTGTTTCAAATGGAATTTGGAAAAATTGAAGCCCTGCTCGGAAAAGAAGCTGAAAGTCTCTTAACTCACAAGTGCGAGACAATTTCAAAAGATTTGCTCTCTCTTCCAGGCCCTGACTTCGTCGACAGAGTCGTGGGCATGACCGACCGCCCGATCCCTGTGATGCGGGCAATGCAGACTTTATTCAATCACGGCAGACTCGCAAGAACTGGTTATATTTCGATTTTGCCCGTTGATCAAGGCATCGAACACTCAGCAGGAGCTTCATTCGGCCCTAACCCGATTTATTTTGACCCCGAAAATATTATTAAATTAGCAATGGAAGCAGGCTGTAACGCTGTAGCTACAACCTTGGGCGTCCTTGGCGCGACGGCTCGCAAATATGCCCACAAAATTCCTTTTATTCTCAAGCTCAACCACAACGAACTCTTGACTTATCCCAATCAATTTGATCAAGTTTTGTTTGCGTCAGTGAAACAGGCTTATGATTTAGGCGCAGTTGCAGTCGGAGCTACGATTTATTTCGGAAGCCCTGAGTCAACACGTCAGATTCAGGAAATTTCAAAGGCTTTCCACGAAGCTCATCAGATGGGAATGGCAACGATTTTATGGTGCTATCTCAGAAATTCGGCGTTCAAAGTCAAAAAAGACGACGTCGTTACGGATTATCACGCCTCAGCAGACTTGACAGGACAGGCCAACCATTTAGGCGTTACTATCGAGGCCGACATCATCAAGCAAAAACTCCCGACGAACAACGGCGGCTACATTGCGATGGGCAAAGGCTACGGTAAGACGTCAAAGGCAATGTACGACAAACTCACGACAGAACATCCGATCGATTTAGCGCGTTATCAGGTTGCTAACTGCTACATGGGCAGAGCGGGTCTGATTAACTCGGGCGGAGCTTCAGGCGGCGA
>JAFVEW010000301.1 GCA_017475805.1 Synergistaceae bacterium
ATTGTCCCTAAAAAAGGAATGTTAAGTTCATGAAGCAAATCCCAAACATCACGCTGATCTTTGACTCTTTGCTCGTAAATTGTTGCGATTATTCCTGCTATTTTTAAGTTAGGATTCATGTCGGGGTCGTCCTGAACATTTTTAATCGTGCTTAAAAGAGCTTTCATGCCTTTGTAAGCGAGAAAATCAGTTTTACACGGAATAATTACTTCATCGGCGGCGTTAATTCCGTTGAACATGAGAATTGAAAGTTGCGGAGGACAATCAATAAAGCAATAATCAAAATACGGCGAAAGTTTTTCGAGAGCTCGTTTTAATTTTTTCTCACGCGCCGGAAGCGTAATAAGTTTCATTTCCTGTTCTGCGAGATCAATATCAGACGGAATTATAAAAAGATTATCCATTTTCAAAGCGTCTACTGTATAAGCACATTCTAACGGGTCTTTCTGTGTTCGCTCAAAAAGTCCGCAGATGTTCAAGCCGTTAAATTCTTTTTCCATTCCGCACGAGATTGTCAAAGATGCTTGCGGATCAAGGTCAATCATTAAAACTTTTTTGCTTTCGAGTGCTTTGACAGCGGCGAGATTATAAGTCGTTGTAGTTTTAGCAACTCCGCCTTTCTGATTTGTCAGTACGATTGTCTTCATTAGAAACACTCCATATATAACTTTTAATTTCAATAATTATATAAAAAATTATATATAAATCAAGCAGGATTTTATTAACATAACTTAAAAATTAAGCTGAAAAATGTAGCGACTTTATTTTATATAAATTTTAATGCATAAAATTATAGTAAAAGTTATATAAAAATTTATTTGAAGCTATACCATGAGTTTTTGAACTGCCTTAGCTCTTTCAAGAGTAGCACGGCTAATTCCAGTCATAGAGGCTACTTGTCTGTAAGAATGATTTTTAAGCAAATCTAAGGCATGATTTATCTGTTCACGTTTGAATTTTTGAGGACGACCCTCATGATAGCCGGAGTTTTGTTTAGCAACAGCTTTCCCCTCTTGCGTTCTCTGAATAATCATGTCGCGTTCAAACTCCGCGAATGACAGCATGATATTTCGGATTAATTTTCCTGTCGGAGAGCTGTCGATTATTCCCATGTTCAAAACATCGATAATTACGCCTTTGTTGCTGAGATTTTCAATAAGCTGAATACCGTGTATGACGCTTCGAGCAATTCTGTCGAGTTTCGTAATAATTAATTTATCGCCTGACTGAATAATTTTCAAAAGTTTATCAAGTTCAGGTCTATTATTTTTTGTCCCAGAAAAAACGTCGGAAAAAATTTTTCCTGCTCCGGCTTCTTTTAGAGAATTAATTTGAGCTTCGAGAGAATTTCCGTCCCGAGCTTGTAAGTTCGTACTTACGCGAGCATAACCGAAAATCAAAAAATCGCCTCCATAATGAGTAAAAGATTTGAGTACGCATAACATTATGATTTTACTACATCAGAACTTCGTACTCAAAACTGCTCAGTTTTAAGCACAAAATCTAAAAATGCTTGTAATTTCTTGTTTTATATACGAATAACTCCCCCGAAATGTTCAGAGGAGTTGTTTTGCTTAAAATTTAATTTTTCAGGATAGAATTTTTGAATTCGTTTATTTGGTCGCTACTCATGCCACTTGAACGCATGAAATCAATAGCAGCATCGAGTGTTTCTGTGCGTCCTTCCGAACGTCCCTGCGCAAGACCCTCATAAAAAATATTACGGCCTTCATAATCAAGAACTTTGCCACCCATAACTTCTTTCACCTCTTTTTGAACATTGCTGTATTTAACAGCGATATTTTCGAGAACTTTTTTGCTCATTTCTAAAATCGTTCTTCTGTCATGAGTAAGAATTTTTCCGTCCGTAACGGCTTGTTCAAGACGTTCCATAAAATTCGTATATTCTTTTTTAAGCTTATTTAATTCAGCAGGATTTTTTTCGTATTTAGGAAAATTTTTTTCGAGATTGAAAATGTAAAAAGGAAGTAAGAAATATAAACTTTTTTCAAAAATCTCTTCAAGGGAATATGAATTAACTTTCATTATTGGAACGTCAAAATTGACAGAACCGCCTGGAGTATTGATAACGATGCTCATTGTATTGGGAGTATTCTTATTTGACCTCAAAAATAAAACTGC
>JAFVEW010000302.1 GCA_017475805.1 Synergistaceae bacterium
AAAAATAATAGACCTGAACTCGATAAACTTTTGAAAAATATTCATTCCGGCGACAAACTTATCATTACTAAGCTCGATAGAATAGCTCGAAGTGTCATGCAAGGCATTCAACTTATTGAAACTCTTAGCAATAAGGGCGTAATCATCGACGTTTTGAACATGGGAATTATCGACAGTTCTCCCACAGGAAAACTAATCAGAAATATCATGCTGTCCTTCGCTGAATTTGAACGCGATATGATTAGCCAAAGAACGCAAGAAGGAAAAGCCATTGCAAAACAAAACTCTGGCTATAACGAAGGTCGCCCTAAAAAATTTTCAAGAACGCAAATAAATCACGCCTTAGAGTTACTTCATAATCATTCCTACAGACAAGTAGTTGCTATGACTGGTATTAGTCGCGCTACTCTCGAAAGAGCTAAGGCCGTTCAAAAACTCATGGAAGAACATTAATAAGTTATAACATTTATAATTTTATAACTTTATAAATCCATAATTTATAAAGTTATTTGTCTATATGCTTGAATTAGCTTTTGATATTCCTCATTTTTTAATGACTCGTCAATAAGTTTCAAGAACATATTATTTAAGTTCATATCTTTTAACTTTGACAGAATTTTCACTTGCTCTAATAAATCTTTATTAGGGTAAATCGTGAATTGTTGCCTTTTTTCTTCATAGCTTGTTTCAGGCTTCTGTTTTCGAGTTATAAATTTTGAAACGTCGGAATCCGAAGCAAATTCTCTTTTCTTAGCCATTTAAGAACTCTCCTATAAATTTTTCATAGTCCTGAGCGGCATTGCTCGCCGGATACTCAAAAATACTTTTTCTGTCGGACTGGCTGACGCTAATTACATTACACCTGCGAATTGTTGTTTTATAAACTTGTGTCTTCATAACATCAGCGATTTTTTGAAGCTGCTCTTTTTGATGCTGGCCGATGACCGTTCGCGGATTAAAAATTGTTATCAAAATTCCATCTACTTTCAAATTTGGGTTCATAAATTCTTGAACATCGTCAAGACTCGCTGACAATTCCATAAGGCCATCGACGGCGAACGCTTCGGCACTCGTGCAAATTATGACTTTATCGCTTGCTACAAGAGAATTAGCTACGGCAACATTCAAAGCTGGCGGATTATCTATAATGCAAAAATCATAATCTTTTTTCATGGCGTTCAAGGCTTTTTTTAATTGATACTCACGTCCCGGTCTGTTCAAAGCAACATCAATATTACTGAGCCGCCTATCTGCCCCTATCAAGTCATAATTTTTTAATTCTTGAATCGCGTCATTAATATCTTCTTTGCCTGTCAAAATATCAAAAGTTCCTACGACATCATCTTCGCCGCCACTGGCTTTTGAGAAATTTCCTTGAGCGTCGCAATCAATAGCAAGAACTTTGAAATCTCGTTTGGAAAGTCCATTAGCTAAGGCAAGTGCAGTTGTTGTCTTAGCTACGCCGCCTTTCTTATTAATTAAAGTTATTACATTCATAAATTATAACCTTTCAAATTTTTTAATATCAAACATTATAACATTAAAAATTTAAGGAATAAAAACAACAATCTCTGATCGAAAACCGCTTCAGAGCTGGAGAAATTTATGACGTGTTGTAATTTTCTTCGTTCAGTTCCTTGAAAATCGGGGAACTGATTTTTCATTACTATATTTATTACGACAAAAATCGCGCTTCAATGCACA
>JAFVEW010000303.1 GCA_017475805.1 Synergistaceae bacterium
CAGCTAATTTTTTACCCTTTTCAGAGAAACGAAATCCACTTCAAAGGAGCTTATTAACGAATATGAAATTTTTCACGACCAAAAAATTTTTGGCGTTTGTTTTCGCATTGGCTTTTTTAGTCGGCGCGGTTACGAACGCGGCTTGGGCTGAACTTTGGATCGGTGAAACTCAAGTAACCGACACAGTAACATCAGGAACAGACTGGCAATATTATGCCGACTCAAGAACTTTGAAATTATTCAATTTCACTTACGAGGGCGAAGGCCACAGCACAGGCAACTGTAACGCAGCGATTTATTGCACTGACACTACTACTAATGCGCTTACTATCGAGCTGTATGGAACAAACAAAATCACACAGATTGGCGCGGGCGATGCGAGCGGCAACAACTATGGTATTTACAGTAATCCAAAACTTACTATACGTGGTGTGGATGGCGGAACTCTCGACGTTACGAGCGGCACGACAACAAACAGTGCTAGCTACGGTATTTACGCCCATTACACCAACAGCGACATAGAAATAACAGATTCAGCAAAAGTAACGGCAACGGGTGGCACAGGCAACTCTAGCTTCGGCATTTACGCCAATCACGGCAGCATAAGAATCGACCAAACAGCAAAAGTAACGGCAACAGGCGGCACTGCAGGGTATGATAGCTACGGCCTTTACGCTGAAGGCGATATAGAGATCTTAAATAATGCTGCTTTAACGGCGACGGGCGGCACGATAACAGGCGACAGTGACCAAAAAAGCTACGGCATTTACAGCGGAAAAAGTGAAGGTAATTCACAACTTCGAATCAACTCTAGCGTGAAATACGTCATAGCTTCGGGAAATACATCAGCTTTTAACGATAAAATTAATGTCTCAAATGGAGTTGAAGGAAGCGGCTGGGACAACACGGCCGGAACAGGTAATGCGACAAGTATCAGTACATTAGACAGCCAGACCTTAAATTACAAAAAAGTAAAATTTCCTGTAACAATTCACTATGGCCTTTGGATTGGCGAGACTGAAGTAACCGAAGCTAATTTATCCGGCACAGGCTGGGAATATGACGCGGACACGAACACTTTGAAACTTAAAGACGGTTTTAATTTCAGCGGTAAAGGACATAGTGATGGAAATCTTGCGGGAATGTATTACTCCGGCAATGATACATTGATTATCGAAATATCCGGGACAGCTTCATTGGAACTCAATGATTCAGAAAGTAATGTAGCTGCTGGTATCTGTTGCTCGATTGGAAGTCTTCAAATCAAAGGTAGCGGAACATTCAACGTTACAAACACAAATAACGCGACCGGCAATATTTACAGAAATGCCGACATATATGCACACGGAGGCATTGAAATTGGCGGCAACGTGAATTTAAAAATCAGCAGCAGCGCACCTAATGCCTCAGTCTCAATTTCTAACGGTATTTTTGCACCTACTAGCAGTATCGCAATTATAGAAAATGCCCAAGTAGAGGCAACGGCTAGCAAAGCTGAAGAATCCTACGGAATTCAAACTAATCAGATTTTAATCGTTCAGCAATCTGCAAAATTAACAGCGACTGGCGGCGAAGGAAGCAGTGCAAGCTACGGCATTCGCGCTAATAACGTAAATATTGGCGGTTCGATAACTGTTACAGCAACGGGCGGAACGACAACCGGAACTGAGGGATCGACACCAGGCATAACTCCCGGCGACAGTTACGGCATATTTGCAAAAATTATGCGAATTACGGGCGGAACAGTTCTCGCGGTAAGCGGCTCGGGCACCTACACCAACGGCTACGGAATCGGCTATGAAGATACCAACGATAATAACGTGTTTGGAACACTCACAGTCGGTGCAGGGATAACGTCTGTTACTGTTCAAGGCTCGACTAAGGCTTTTTATAACGATAATTTTACAGTTACGAACGCAATCAAAGGCAAGGGCTATTCTGGTGAAAACGTTGAAGATATTGACATCAGCGAAACTGCGCGAACTTTGACAAATTATCAAAAAGTTGAATTTATCAAATATTACACGGTAACTTTTGAAAGCAATGAAGGCACGTCAGTTGATTCCCAAAGTATTGTAAGCGGCGAAAAAGCCGAAAAGCCGAGCGACCCGACAAGAAGCGGTTATAAATTCGGCGGCTGGTGCAAAGATGAGGCTCTCTCGACACTTTGGAATTTCGACAGCGACACCGTAACAGAAGATATAACTATTTACGCTTGGTGGATGGAAATTCCGTCAGCTACGGTCAGCCCTTCAGGCGCAGGGTTTGTAATCTTTGACGAGGATGCTGAAAACAGACTTTGGAAACTTACCGCGACGGCAAATTCAGGTTTCACGTTTGCTAAATGGACTTACAAATATCACGATGCAAGCTATGAAGAAGCGAGCAGCAATATCTTTACGATTTCTTACCCTGTCGTAGGCTCGACGACTCCGTACAGTGATGTTGTTGCAAATTTCACAAGCGATTCCGATCCTGTCCCGAGCGGCGGCAAAACTACACCGACCGTAACTAAACCGACGGCGAAAAGTTTGACTTACAACGGCTCTGCTCAAGAACTCGTTAATGCTGGCTCAACGACGGGCGGCACCCTTCAATACGCACTTGGAACTGCAACTGGCCCAACGACCGAATATTCGACTTCAATTCCAACTGCAACGGAAGCGGGAACTTATTACGTTTGGTACAGAGTTGTAGGTAACGAAAATTACAACGATGTCGCGGCGGCTAGCGTTAAGGTCATAATCAAAGAGTACGATGACAACGTTATAACAACGGCCGATAATCTTGAGAAAATGTCTGACGAAGAAAAACAGGCGATAAAAACTTTGACGCTGACGAGTCTTGAGGATTTGACAAAAATCGACTACACGCAGCTGACGAATCTCACAACGATGAAAATTTCTGAAACAGCTGACGTTGATACAGTCGATTTGAGTCAACTTCCCGCAACAGTACAGACTTTCAGTTTCTCGAAAAATAATTATGTTCAAACTTTGACACTCGAGGGCAGCAAAGTGAAAAATATTGAAGCAACAAGCTGTGATTCACTCGTTAGCGTCGACCTCGCTGGTAATGATTCCATTGTAAGTCTTGACGTCAGCGGCTCGACAAAACTCGCGGCATTAAACGCAAGCAATTGCTCTAATTTGAGATTTATAAACTGCTCGCTGTGCTTGATTTCGAGCTTTGACGTGAAGGCTTGCGCGAATTTAATCAGCGTCGATTGCAGCTACAACAGTCTTTTGAAACTCGACATTGACACGACCGGGCTTCCGAAACTTTCTGATTTAAATTGCGTAAGTCAGTCGCTCGGCCATTGGAAAGCGGTTCTCACTCTTAATTTCAATAAATTTATGGAAAAACCTGAAACGGTCAGCGAAAAAACTGAAGAAACTGAAACGACTGAAAAAGCTGTCCGTGTAAGCGTTGCGAATTTCTCAAAAGTCAAAAATCTCAAGGCCTACGACAAAAATAACAATGAAATTTTAACGACTAATGACGGAAGCGGGAATGTAACTTTCGCGAGCCTCCCGGATCGAATGACTTACGATTATGAAACGGGCTTTAACGACACACTTATGGACGTTGAAGTTTTTGCGGCCGATGCAGATTCAGGAAGTTCGGGTAGTTCTGGCGGTTGCGGTGGCTGTAACGCTATGAGCAGTTTGGAAGTTGGAATCAGAAACGTTATTCTCGTTTTTATGCTCGAATTGATTTTGTTCGCGAGTAAAATGAAAAAGAGAATAAAATAAAATTTTAAAAAGTCTTTTCACTCCTAATTCCTCATTTCTAATTTCTAATTTCTAATTGTTTTTTCACTCCTACTTCCTACTTCCTCGTTCCTACTTGCTTTTTTACGCCGCTGGGAAGAACGGGAAGGCCATCGGCAATAAAATCATACTCACGATTGTAGCGATTACGATTAACGGCAAACCTGCTTTGACATAATCCATAAAAGTGTAATCGCCCGCACCTACGACCATTGTATTAGCCGGCATTCCGATAGGCGTTGCATAAGCGCACGAACCACCGATAACGCAAGCCATTAAAACTGCTCTCGGGTCAGCGTTCATTCCTTGAGCGATTGAAAGACAAATCGGAGCCATTAAAGCCGTCGTAGCGGTGTTGCTCATAAAGTTAGTCATTACGCAGCAAAGAATAAAAACAACGAAAGTGAACATCGTAGGCGAAGGATTTTCTCCTAACATTCCGATAACTTTTTCAGCTATCATTCTGCCTGCGCCTGTTTTATCGAGAGCTGAAGCAAGCGAAAGAGTACCGCCGAATAAGAAAATCGTTTTGAGGTCGATTGATTTTAAAGCGTCATTTTCTGAAATTACGTTGAAGAGGATTAATAAAATTGCTCCGATACAACATGAAATGCTTAACTTAATTCCGATTTGTTTTTCAAAAATCATAGCGAGCAACGTAGCAACGAGGATAATTAATGATAACTTTTTCTTCCACGCCGGAACACTCGAAAAATCTTTTTGAACATCGAAAACTCCTTCGCCTTTAGGGTCGTGATTCGGAAGAAGATAAAAGCCAAGAGTCGCGTAAAATAAAATTCCCACAATCAAAATCGGTTCGCCGACTATCGCGTATTCAAAGAAGCCGAAGCCTTCAAGTCCTGCTTTGCTCAAAGTGCTCTGCGCTATCATATTGCCGGGTGCTCCGATTAATGAAAGATTTCCGCCCATTGCCGCCGCGAATACCAAAGGCATTAATAATCTCGAACGTTTGAAACCTGATTTTGCTGCTATTCCGATTACAACGGGAATTAAAACTGCTGCTGTTCCTGTATTAGAAAGAACGCCGCTCATTAAACCTACGATTGTCATAATCGCAACGATTAACATTCTTTCACTGCTTGCAAACTTTGTAACAATTCCGCCGATCTCGTTAGCCATTCCAGTCTCGAATAAAGCTCCGCCGACGATAAACATTGCCACAAACAAAATTACATTTCCGTCAATGAAGCCTGAGAAAGCCGTCTTAATATCAAGCACTCCCGTAACGACAAGACCAATGCAGACGATCATCGACGTTAAACCCAACGGAATTTTTTCCGTAACGAACATAACGATAGCAAAAGCCAAGAAACATAAAGTAATAACTGCCGGACTCATGTGAAAATTCACACCCCTCAATAAAAATTTATAATTTGAAATTTAGAATAATGTATCCATTTGACTTAATGAAATAATAATATTGAAAACATAAAATGTCAATAGGAAAAATTAAAAAATAAAAAGCAAGTCTAATTTAATTTTGCGTTATAGCACAAAAAAGCCGGGAAGAAGACTTTTACGTTTCTAACCCGGCAATGAGAAAAAATTTTATTCTTTTTCTAAATCGTCGATAAGAACTTTCGTTAATGTCGGATCAAACGACAACGAAACTTTTTCGCCTTCACCCCAGATTTTTTTGACATCTGGGTTGTCGATCTGAACAAGAACGTTTCCTAAGTCTGTTTTAACCCAAGTCTCAACGCTGTTGCCAAGATAAATATTTGCCGTTACAACGCCGTCTTCAACCCCTGCACCCGCTTCACCGATTGAAAGCGACTCGGGACGTGCCATGATAAGAGCTTTATCGCCGACTTTCAATTTATCAGAATAACGAGGAGCGGTGAAACTCTTTCCTTTAATTTCAACAACGCAAGCACCCGACTCAATGCCTTTGACTTCGCAAGGGAAGAAAGCAACTTTGCCTACAAATCCCGAAACAAAAGTATCGACAGGATCTCGATAAATATCGCTTGGTGTTCCGACTTGAATTATATTGCCGCTCTTCATTACGATTATTCTATCCGAAAGACTCATTGCTTCAACTCTGTCGTGAGTTACGTACATTGCAGTGATGCCAAGAGATTTTTGAAGTCTGCGAATTTCGACTCTCATTTGTTCACGAAGAAGGGCATCAAGATTCGATAAAGGCTCGTCAAGCAACAAAACCGAAGGCTCAACGATTAAGGAACGAGCTAGAGCAACCCTCTGCTGCTGACCTCCTGAAAGCCTCGAAGGCGGACGCTTGCCCATCGTTCCAAGTCCGACCATCTCTAAAAATCTTTGAACTTTCTCGGCGATTTCATTTTCAGGAATTTTGCGGAGTCTTAAACCGTAAGCGACATTGTTAAAAACGTCCATATGCGGGAAAAGTCCGTAGCTCTGAAAGACCATCGCTGTATCGCGTTTGTTAGGCGGCGTGAAAGTTACATCGTTGTCGCCGATAAAAATCTTCCCTGAAGTCGGCTGTTCAAAGCCTGACAACATTCTTAAAATCGTTGACTTGCCACAGCCGGACGGCCCAAGCAGAGTTACAAGTTCGCCAGGCTCAAGTCTAAAAGAAACTTCATTGACCGCCGTAACATCCTGCTTCGATTGAGGATCGCGGAAAATTTTTGTGATTTTTTCAAAAGTTACTGATTTTGATTTACTATTCGCCACTTAAAATTTCTCTCCTTTCCGTAAATTAATTAACGCTTTTCGTTAAATTCGAGTTTTCACGAACTAAAAGCCTCATCAATCCGAATGCCCCGAAAACGATTATTATTAAAACCGTTGAAAGAACGCTTGCGAGACCAAATCTTAGATTCTCAGAGAAGTTATAAATTAAGACCGTCAGGTGATACCAACGAGCCGAAATTAAAAATATAACCGCGCTGACCGCCGTCATCGAACGAACGAACGTATATGACAAACTCGACAAAAACGCCGGACGAACTAAAGGCAGCACGACCGTTCTAAAAACTGTCGCTTGGTCTGCGCCTAAATCCGTAGCTGCTTCCTCGATTGAAGGATCAATCTGTCTTAACGAAGCTATGCCGCCTTCAATGCCTACGGGCAACTCTCGAATAACGTAATTAATAATGATAATCGCTGCCGTGCCGACCAAAATAATCGGAGCATGGTTAAAAGCTAAAATATAGCTGATACCGACTAAAGTTCCGGGTAACGCAAACGGAGTCATTAATAGCATTTCTAAAAGTCTTTTTCCGTGAAATTTTCGGCGAACTATCAACAATGCTGCGATCATTGCTGTAATTCCTGCGATCGGCGTTGCTATTGCCGCGAGCGTTACTGTATCAAATAAAGCATCTTTTGAACGTGTTATAGCCTCCGTGATATTTTCGAGGCTGAATGTGTAATCAATTCCCCAATTCTTGACGAAGCAGCCCGCGAAAATCGTTCCGTAAAGCAAAATCAAAATGAAAACGATCACGAAAATTATTCCCGTCAAAATTTTTCTCACTAAAGGAGTCGTTAATTCCGTTATTCGTCCTGAAGGTTTGCCTGTTACCGTTACATATGAACGTTTAGCTACCCAAAATCTTTGAGCTAAAAACGCCGTCAACGTCGGCAATAATAATAAAATCGAAAGTGCCGCGCCGTGTCCGAGCCTGTTCATGCCGGTAACTTCAATGTAGCTTTCAAGCGAAAGAACTTTCAAATCTCCGGCTAATAATAAAGGATTCGCAAAATCAGCAAGCGACGTCGTGAAAACTAATAGCCACGCGCTTAATAGACCCGGTATAGCTAAAGGCAATGTTATCGATGAGAAAGTTTTGAAACGGCTTGCGGATAAATTCAACGAAGCCTCTTCATAAGTCGAGTCGATAGCCTGCAGAACTCCGCTTAAAGTTAAGAACGCTATCGGGAACATTCCCATAGTCTGAACTATGACAAGTCCTGGAAGACCGTAAATCGAAAAATCCAAGCCTACAACTCTGAGCCAGCGTGTTATTAAGCCGTTGTTGCCGAATAATAAAATTATTGAAAGAGTCAACGAGAACGGCGGCGAGATTACAGGCAAAACTCCCATAGTTGAAATTAACTTTTTGCAAGGCGCGTTCGTTCTTGCGACAACAAAGGCAAATAAAAATCCTACGAGAGTTGAAAATGTTGCCGTCCAGCAGCCTAATTTTAAGCTACCCCATAAAGCCGAGAGATAACCTTCTGAGTTTAGAATAGTCTTCCAAATTGAAAGCGAGAATTTTCCGTTTTCTATAAATGAAAGTCTCAAGGCTTCAAATAAAGGATAAGCAACAAAGACGAGAGTCATTAAGAATAAACCGGCAAGAGCAAAGCCTACAATAGGATCGCGGCTCATCATTAACTGCCAGATAACGACGACGAACAAAATAAAAGCTCCTAAGAAAAGAGTGTTTAACATTCTCATGAAGCCCTGCTCGCCTTCAGTGCTGAAAGCAAAAACTAATGCTCCCTCTATATCATGAGTTTTAAGGCTTACAGCAGGAGCAAAAAATATCGCCTGTTCTTCTTTAGAGCCGACAGTAAAATTTTTTGAGCTTCTATAAACTTCTTCGTAAGCTGCATTATCAAATCCCTTTGAAAATTCAGGATCAAGCGCAGAATTTTCTGTGAGTTTTGCTAAATCCGAATCGCCTTTTGGAGTTGCGTTTAATTTTTCGCCGGGCATCGGGATCTCTGAGACGAGAGCGACTTTATATTCTGTTGCTTCGTCAGCCAAACGTTTTAGCCATTCATCAACATCTTCGGGTTCAGGATAGCCCGCCGCGACTGTTTCAACTGTCCGACGTTGGGCAGCGCGATTCTGCTTCAAAAATTCGTCGCGAACACTCGTGTATATCCATGCGCCGACTAAAATAACAAATAACATAGTAAGCAAAAAATTTATAAATTTTTTATTCAAGTTTTTCCCTCCTTTTTTCATCATAGAAAAATTCCTAATTCCTCACTCCTAATTCCTACTTGCTTTTTTTAGCCAGTCTTTTCCGTCAATGAATATTGAAACGATAAACGACACTACATAATCTCCCGCAGCGTTGATCATCGTAGCAGGAGGATCGAC
>JAFVEW010000304.1 GCA_017475805.1 Synergistaceae bacterium
GATTGCAATGTTATAAACCGCAACAACCTGATCAATATCACCAGCGGTCAAAAATTGCCAAATTTGTGTTCCAAGCGTTATAAATCCGTTGACATGATAAAATTCATCAAGATACATTCTAACTAGCGATTTTTTGACTTCTTCGTTCGGATAATCCAGCGTTATTACGTCATTTTCCAGTTTTTCAATCGTTAAATAACCGCTTTGATAAAGGAAACTCTCAGGTTTAGAGCTTTCAATTTCATGGCTGTCAGCAAAGTCTGAAGGCACTTCAATATGGCTGTATTCATCAGGATTTTGAATTTTATGTTCTTTCATGTATTTTGCAATGAAAGACGGCGAACCGGAAGTGTACCAATAATTATCTAACCGTCCTTTGCTCAGGCACAGCATAATGGAAAAAGGATTATATAGCCGCGTAAAACCGTCAAAAGAAAAGCCGTCATAATAATCTTTCAGACGGACAAGTAAAGAATCGGGGCTGATTTTCATTTTCTGAGAAGCATTGTCAATCCAATCTCTAAAATAAAATTTCAGTTCATCTTGCGTATAACCTGTTATATCTCCATATTCCTGATCTAATGAAATATCCGAAAGGTTATTCATTGCCGAAAATACGCCAATTTTACTGAATTTAGATATACCAGTAATAAAGACAAAACGAAAATAATTATCACAGCTTTTTACCGTTGTGTAAAATGAGCGAAGAACCTCCCGCATTTCATTAGCTCCCTGCAAATCCGTTATGTTATCAAGAATTGGCTTATCATATTCATCTATAAGAATCACCAACGGACCATTCCTTTTGTATAATTTTATTATAAGTTCTTCGAGCATATCACTGAAAAATTCGCTGATAAGCTTAATATCTAAATTTAATGCGGTAAGCCTCAGCATTGAAGCCAATGATTTTTCAAAAATCTCTGGTGTTTTAATTGCTCTTGAAGACATATCAAACCTCAAAACTGTTAATGGCTTCTCAGCATGTTCTTTTACCCATTCTTCAGCTTTAAGTCCCTTGAATAAATCGGCTTCACCCTTAAACATAGCTTCTAACGTAGAAATCGTCAAAGACTTCCCGAAACGTCGAGGGCGCGATAAAAAATACTGAAAACCATTTTCGATTACATTTTGCAAAATACCCGTTTTATCAACATAAAGACAATTAGCTTCTCTCAATTTCTTAAAATTTTGTATTCCTATTGGCAAAACTTTCATTTTTCTTTTCTCCTTAATCTAAGATAATTATACATTTTAAGAAGCAGCTCAAGAGAAAATGCAAAATCAAAACTGTGCGATTTTGAGAATTTTTCACGATGCTGTAAAATACTCAAAAAATACGGTCTCAATACTTATTCTCATTAATAGGTGATTTTTTTGATTTTCGGTTATGCTCGCGTTAGCACAAATTCTCAGGCTCGGGACGGAAATTCTCTTGAAGCTCAAATTGATTCTCTCAAAGAAGCCGGAGCAGAAAAAATTTTCTCGGACGTCTTCAGCGGCTCAAAAAATAATAGACCTGAACTCGATAAACTTTTGAAAATTATTCAGTCAGGCGACAAACTTATCATTACGAAACTCGATAGAATAGCTCGAAGT
The DNA here is from genome assembly GCA_017475805.1 of Synergistaceae bacterium. The sequence goes on from JAFVEW010000304.1 coordinate 1,600, forward strand.
GTCATACATGGCATTCAGCTTATTGAAAATCTTAGCAATAATGGCGTAATCATCGACGTTTTGAACATGGGAATAATAGATAACTCTCCGACAGGGAAGTTAATACGAAATATCATGCTGTCGTTCGCTGAGTTTGAACGCGATATGATTATCCAAAGAACGCAAGAAGGAAAAGCCATTGCAAAACAAAACTCTGGCTATCACGAAGGTCGCCCTAAAAAATTTTCAAGAACGCAAATAAATCACGCCTTAGAGTTACTTCATAATCATTCCTACAGACA
>JAFVEW010000305.1 GCA_017475805.1 Synergistaceae bacterium
CGGAGAAACTAAAATCACTGGTGCTAATCCTACAGCTACAATCACCGGCGGTACAACGCACCTTTACGGCGGAAACTTCACGATTGATGGCGTTCCGGCCGTTTTGGCGTCGGATATTTACGATGCTATTGACAACTCGAATTTTGCAACAACGGCATTAGCGGCGCAAGTTCACAATACTTATTACCGCGAAAATAATTTAGGCACTGCACCAACAGAGACGCAGCTTGCGGCTATCCGTGCAGGCTCATTCAAAGGGCTTTATCCCGGTGATTATTGGGAACGCAGCATAACTTACACCGACAGCGGCGCAGGAAGGTCCGTAACAGATACCGTCATAATGAGAATTGCGCATATTTATTACCCGCGAACAGGCGCGATGCCCAATATCATGGTAATTCCTGAATACAGCTTATATAGCGCGAAAATGAACGATAGTAATACTAACGTCGACGGCTATAAAGGCTCAAAGATGTTCACGACCTATTTAGCGGGTGCTATCGCGGCATTCAAAACTTTCTTTGGAGAAGAAAACCTTTTGCCGTACACTATAGACTTAAGCACCTCAACAAGTGCTTTCGTATCAACATCGGGGCGCATTGTCGACCTGTTAAACCAATATCAAGTTTTTGGTGTTGCTGGCTCTTATGGTGTTGCAAGCGACCCTGAACAGACGCAGCTTGCGATTTTCAAACTGAATGACGCTATGAAGATTGCAAAACTTAAAAGCAATGGTTCAGCTACATATTGGTGGACACGCGATCCCTACAGCTCCAACGCCTTTGCGAACGTGAACCCTTCAGGTTCGACGTACAGCCATGACGCGAGTTACGCTTGTGGAGTCCGCCCCGCAGCCCTTATCGGCTAATCAACAATCCGCGGAGGCTTGTCCTCCGCGGGGAAAGAAACGTGAAACATGAAGAATAACGAGAAATTCGAGACATTACGCGACGCAATTTTAGTCCGCAAAGAGATAACAAACGTCTTGCGTGTTTTGGCATTGCAAACGCAGAAAAAACTTGAAAATTTGCAGGCTTCGCTTGAACATGCAAAAACAGAAGAAGAATATACAACGATAAAAGAGAAAATCCGTGAGGAAAGATTTAACGCATGGCTTATTAAAGAAGAATGCAGCACTGTAGCCAAACGGAGCGCGGATTTAACGGGAAATTTGCGCTTAGGAAATACAATATTTCCGTGCAAAGACAGCCCGGCATTTATGAATGAAATCAGCGAACGCCGTCTCAATATGGATAGGGCAATAGGTGCTTGCAACGTTTTATTAGACGAATTGCAATTTATAGCCGAAGCCGTTTACGCGGATAAAAACAAATTTACAGCTCTTGCGTTGAAAATCAAAAATCTCTTCGATAGGATTAAAAGCGTTAGGCAGTCCGATAATCGTTTTCTTAAGGTTTAGGGCGCGGCTTGTACCTACAGCTCCAACAACTTTGCGAACGTGAACACTTCAGGTTCTACGAACAACAATAACGCGAATAACGCTTATGGAGTCCGCCCCGATTCACTTGCCTTTTGCAACAGGATACAAAAATCCACGCAAGGCTTAAGGGAAGGAAGCAGCGTCCTTCGGCATTAAAAAAGCCGTAAATACCGGCCGTCATGCCGTCAGTTACGACTGTTACGGCTTAAGAAAGGCGGTTTTATTTTTTGATTTTCGATGACGCAAATATAATTTACAAAGCCGTGAACAAGGCTATAAAAGCAAGCGACAAAAAAAGATATTCAACGCAGCTTTATCAGGTTAATAAACTTCTTTATACTGCAATGCTGCAGCGCGATTTAAGCAGCGGACAATATAAACCTTCAAAAGGCAACAAGTTTACATTGCATGAACGCGGAAAGACGCGGCTTATTGCGAGTAACACAATGCAGGATAAAGTTGTAAATCACATAATCTGCGACGAAATATTGACGCCGAGCCTAAAGAGATATTTAATCCATGACAACAGCGCGAGCCAAAAAGGCAAAGGAGTATCTTTTCACCGCCGACGTTTTGAGCAGCATTTAAGAAAATTCAAAGACGGCTATATTTTGCTTGGCGATTTCAAAGGCTTCTATGCGAATATAGATCACGAAATTTGTAAAAAAGTCTTAGATTATTTCTTAAGCCGTTCCAATATTGACAAGAATTCGCTAAGAACTTGCAAAAAGATTTTAGATGATATTTTCGAGACTTTTGATAAAGGCATTGACATCGGCAATCAGATTTCACAAAATATCGGCATCGCATTGCCTTACAAGTTCGATAACTTCATAAAAATCAAGCACGGCATAAAATATTACGGCCGCTACAGCGACGATTTTTATATTATCGATAAAAGCCGCGAAAAATTAAAAAATTTGCTAAAAGAGCTTAAAGAAATAGCTTGCGGTCTAGGAATTATCTTAAATGAAAAGAAAACAAAAATCATAAAACTTTCAGGATTTTTCAGACATTTACAAAACGGCTATTCTATTGCAGGCACAGGCCGCTTGATTATAAAGATTAATCCGAAGGCAGTTACCCGTGAACGTCGCAGGCTAAAGGCTTACAAAAGGCTCTTAGATAACGGCAAAATCTCATTGGAAAAAATCGAAAACAATTTTAAGAGCTGGCTTTGTAATAATTATAAAAAGATGTCGAGAAAACAAATTTTTAACATAATGCAAATTTACAAAAATCTA
>JAFVEW010000306.1 GCA_017475805.1 Synergistaceae bacterium
ATTAAAATTTCATATTCTGAAAGTTCAAGCGAATGTTCAGAAGTTAATTTTTCGATTAAATTTTTCAAAATTTTATTTATGTTACCCCCTCCGTCAGTCTTGCGACTGCCACCTCCACCTTTATCTTGTCGCCCCTGTTAAGGGGAGATGTCAGCTTGCTGACAGAGGGGTCTGGCGAGGGACTATCTATTTCGAGAACGCCGTTTTCACGCTAACGCCGTCCAAATTTCCGACACGACCGGACAATGCCGAAATAACGTCCTGCGGTGCATCGAGGGCTATGCTGATGATGTTGATTTTTTTCTGATGATAAGGCAGACCCATGCGCCCTATAATAAATTCCCTGTACTCGTGAAGAATATCGTTGAGTGCTTCCACTGACGCGACATTTTCAACGATTGTGCTCATCACAGCAACACGTGTTTCATTTACATTTTCCATTTTTGAATCAAAACCTCCGAAAATTAAATAAGTTATTTAATATGAACTTTTTTCGTATTATATAATAATCCCAATTTCAGAAAGAAGGCGAAATTAAATCATGATAGGCTTAAACAGTTATGACTCTCTGGGACAGAACGGGCTTGCTATGATGCAGAACTCGCTCAACGCTGCCAATGCCGCCGGAAGCAAAGTAATGTCAAGCGGTGCAGACCCAATGAGCGTTGCCGAGGCTTCGATGGATTTAAGTCAGGCAAAAGTCGAAATGGCAATGGGTGCGTACCTCGTCAAAGCGCAGAACGAACTGATGGAAACGTCCCTGCAGCTCTTCGGTATCGGAAAGAATTACAGCGGAACATTTTAATCAAGCATGAAGTATGAGTTAGGAAGCAGGAATTAAAAAAGTTTTATCCTGTTTCCTAACAGTTAATTAAAAAATTATGAATATTCAGCAGGAAAAAATTTCACTAATCAACGGCAGGATACATACAAGAAACGGAACTGCCTCAAACATAACTTTTGAAAACGGACGCATAGTTTCGATTGACGATGAAACGGGCTTCAGCGGAAAAATAATTGACCTCCACGGACGCACAGTTCTTCCGGCGTTTTGCGACTCAGGATTTGATTTTTTGTTCTGGGCAGAAAATCAGGAAAGATTAAACCTCTCAAACGTCCATTCGGTAAAAGACTTCAAAGAATCTTTAAGCGCATTTTTCGCCGCGAAACAAAAACCTTTGCGTGGCTGGCACATAGCTTACAACCTTGGCGATGATGTCGTGATTTCACGCGATGACATTGAGGAAATAATCCCGTCAACGCCGTGCGCGGTCATTGACTCAGGAAACACTCATATAATCTTAAATTCTCCGGCCATGAATGAGTTAAATATGCCGCAGGATAATGTCGAAGCTGAAGAATTTTCCAAACATCTTCCTGCGCTTTCAAATGATGAAATTAAATTTTTATTTGAAACTTACTCGCCCAAAATTGCTTCTTTGGGAATTTCCGAAGTATGGGCGGATTTTTATAATCAGAAAAATTTATTTGAGGTCTTAAATAAAGAAATTTACGAAAATCTTAAATTCAGATTAAGATGCAATTTCGGCTTTGACACTTCCAGCAGCTTGAATGAATTTTTATCGTCAGGTCTGAGAACCGGCGACGGCTTCCCGTTCTGCAAAGTCGGGGGAATTTTGATAAAAGACCAGCTCGACCAGACGGACCAGAAAAACATGATTTTTTCGGCTCATTTATCCGGCTGTCAGGTCATCAGCGACAACAATAAATCATGCCTTAACGCCCTCGAAAGAATCGTAAAAAAAGTCAGGAAAAATTCAAGGCATTTAGTCAAAAATTTCATTGACGGAAGCCTCATCGAAAGAATGAAAAACTTAAACCTCGGCGGCTTTGCCGTGCTTAACGATAATCAGGACGAGCATTTCATTCACGAGGCTTTCACCAGCGGCATAGTTACCTCCGTAAGCTCCGGCGAAAGTCTGACATCCCCGTTGAAAAATATTTCAAAACTTGTCGCCGACGGTTTAAGCGTTGCCGAAGCCCTGAGCGTTTACACATGGTGCCCTGCATGGAACGGCGGGAATGATTTAAGGCGCGGCGAGCTTGCGGTCGGGAATGACGCTGATTTAAGTGTTC
>JAFVEW010000307.1 GCA_017475805.1 Synergistaceae bacterium
AGGCGGTAAAGGAATAATTTTTGCGACAGGAACACCTGTAAGTAACTCTATGACGGAACTTTACACAATGCAGAGATATTTGCAGTTCGGAAAGTTACGTGCTATGGGACTTCAGAATTTTGACGCATGGGCTTCAACGTTCGGCGAAACTACGACAGCACTCGAATTAGCTCCTGAGGGTACGGGATTTAGGGCAAAAACGAGATTTTCAAAATTTTTTAATCTTCCTGAGTTAATGAAAGTCTTTAAGGACGTTGCAGACATTAAAACGGCTGATATGCTTAATCTTCCGCGACCGAAAGCAAATTTTCATGTTGTTTCTGTAAAGCCGACCAAAGAACAAAAAGAGCTTGTCGCAGGACTTTCGGAAAGAGCGAGTAAAGTTCATAATCATCAAGTCGAGCCAAATGTAGACAATATGCTTAAAATCACATCGGACGGGCGAAAAATCGGACTTGACCAGCGTTTAATAAATCCTTTACTGCCTGACGATCCTGGCACGATAGTTATTGCTTGTGTTAAAAATATTTTTCAAATATGGAACGACACGAAAAAAGACAGGCTGACGCAGTTAGTTTTCTGTGATTTTTCGACTCCGGGCAAAGAAAAAGATTTTAACGTCTACGATGACATCAAGAAAAAATTAATTGCTGACGGTGTTCCGGAAAAAGAAATCGCTTTTATTCATGACGCTGACACCGAAAAGAAAAAAGATGAATTATTCGCAAAAGTCCGAAGCGGAGAAGTTAGAGTTCTTATGGGGTCGACTCAGAAAATGGGTGCAGGTACAAATGTTCAGGACAGATTAATCGCGTTGCACGATTTAGACTGCCCGTGGCGACCTGCGGATTTAGAACAAAGAGCAGGGCGAATAATCCGGCAGGGTAACCAAAATCCCGAAGTAAATATTTATCGTTACGTAACTGAAAACACTTTTGACGCTTATCTTTATCAAACTGTCGAGAATAAGCAAAAGTTTATCAGTCAAATTATGACGAGCCGTACTCCTTTAAGAAGCTGCGAGGACGTTGACGAATCTGTCTTGAGTTACGCTGAAGTCAAGGCTTTATGTATCGGCGACAACCGAATTAAAGAAAAAATGGAACTTGATATTGACGTGAGTAAGTTAAAAGTTCTCGAAGCGAGTTTCAAAGACCAGCGTTACGCCTTGCAGGACAAGCTCCGAAAATCTTTGCCGAATGCAATTTCTAAAGCTGAAGAAAAAATTAAACTTTTAGAGCAGGACGTTGAAAATTCTTTGAAAACTAAAAATTCAGATTTTCAAATGAAAATCATGGGATGCTCATACGGTCTTGACGGAGAGGGTAAACCTCAAAAAAAGGAAGCAGGCGAGGCACTTTTAGCGGCGGCTCAAACATTAGGGCTTAACGCTGGAACAATCGGAGAATATCGAGGCTTCAAAATGAGTGTTTATATGGATCAATCCTTCGGAAAAGTTTTCTTGAATCTTCAAGGTGCAACGACTTACAACATCGAACTCGGAACAAGCGAATTAGGAAATTTAACACGAATTGAAAACGCGATTAATGACATTCCGAAAAAACTCGAAGAGGTTAAAAGTCAGCTTGAAAACTATCATAGCCAAATCAAGATAACGGAAGAAGAATTATCAAAGCCTTTTCCTTACGCTGACGAACTCAAAGAAAAATCCGCCCGTCTTGCACAATTAAATGCTGAATTAATAATTCCTGAACGCGGAGAAACTCAAACATCGGAACAACCTGAACAAGAAAATTCTCTAACAGAAGACGAAAATCCTGAAATAAAGCCGGAAGAATCTCAGAAAATTGAAAATTTGTCTGAAACTAAAGCAGCTTATGGAATCCCAGAAAACAAACCGCAAATAACCTCGCAGATGATTCGGGACTTAAAGCTGATTAAGGGAGATATGTACATTTATCCCGATCCCCGAACTGATAATCAACATTACAAGGGCGAGATTCTTTATGTTGACAAAAAAATAGGCTATTGCGTTCAGTTGAGCGGCAAGCACAGTCTTTTTGCGCATAAACTTGAAAAATTAGAGCGAGTCCCAGAAGTCGGCGAAAATCTAAAAATTTCTTTTTCAGATGATTCTCACAAAGCAACTATGAAAATTCAAGAAACTCAAACGCGGACACGATGCCGCAAATAATTTATTGTTTAAGGAGTAAAAAATGCAAAATAAGAATTTCAGTTTTACACACGAAGAACTCAAAAAAATTTTTGAGAAATTAAAATTTCAAGCGAAAGAAAATCAAACATGGACAGCTGAAGAAATCTCGAAATATCACTGCGACTGGAACGCCTTAATTAAGAGTATGAGCAAAAACGAATTTTCTTGGAAAGAATTAAATCACGTTATTCAAGGACGAAATCGCTGCTTGAAAAATCTTAAAGCCGCTCCACAAGAGAAAATAATCGAGATTAACAAAGTCGAAGGAAACGAAATTGAATCAGCAGTTTCATTATTAAAAAATCCGCGTTCGCTTGATAATTCTTCATTTCGAGGCTACGAGGCTTCAGCACAGCAAAATGACACTCTCGACGTTCTTGAACAAATTAAAAAGAAAGTTCGAGAAAACAAAAATTCTCTTGAAAAATTAAAGCAGGCCGGATTATCAGAAAAGGACATCACGAAAAATAAAATTGTTCGTCCGGGACAATTTCCGAATCTTAAAGGCGCAGAAATTATTTCGAGAACAAAAGAAACTTTGACTCTCATCAAAGGTCGAAATCTTTTTATTTATGAGTTGAAGCATCTTGAACTCAAATCTCCGGCTATTGGACAAATCGGCGAAAAATTAGATTTGAAATGGCCTTCAGGTCAGAAAAAAGCCCAAGCTATGAAATCTCTCGAATTTGAAAAGCATAAAAGTCGCGCACGAAGTCAGCAGGAGGTCATAAAGTAAGATGAAGACAACAATCAAAGGCAATTATTCATTCCGCAGACCGTCAAAGCGTAAGGGCTCGAACGCGCTTGCGATTATCGGATTTATTTTGATTTTAATTTCATTCGTGGCAGGAACGCAGTTTTTTGCTTTGGACGTAGGCAAAAATAGACTTCCCAACGAATTATTCAGTTACGCAGGAATAAAAATTTATTCGCCTTTTGAAATTTTAGAATGGCTTAAACTCTGGAAAAAAAGTCATGGCGACATGAAAGATTTTACGGACAGTTTAATCGTTATGGGCGGTTGTGCTTTTATCGGAGTTGCGTTAATTAGCGTGAACATCAGAAATCGAAACTCAATGCAGGATGCGGCGAATTTATACGGCTCTGCTCAATACGCTGAACTTGACGAAATTCGAGAGGCCGGATTATTACCGCCTAAAAAAGAAAAAGGTGCAGGAGTTTATGTCGGAGGCTGGATAAATCCGAAAGACAAACAGCAATATTATTTACGTCATAACGGAAAAGAACACGTCATAGCCTTTGCTCCGACTCGTTCAGGGAAGGGCGTAGGCTTAGTTATTCCAACGCTTTTATCTTGGGAACATTCTGTCGTAGTTCTTGACATAAAGGGAGAGAATCACGCTTTGACTTCAGGTTGGCGTCATCAAAACGGCCATAAAGTTTTGCGATGGGATCCGACTGACGCAATCGAGGGCAGAAGCGCACGTTACAATCCGCTTGCTGAAATCCGAATCGGAACAGTTTATGAAACAGGCGACGTTATGAACGTTGCCACGCTTTTAGTTGACCCTGAGGGTAAAGGCGTTGAGGGACATTGGGAGCAGACAGCGCGGTCTTTGTTAATAGGGACAATAACTCACGTTGTTTACAAAGCACGTAACGAGGGGCGGACAGGAAATTTATCTGAAGTTTTGCATGAACTTACGGGCAACGGCTACGAGGACATGGCTAATTCATGGAAGCAATACGAACATAAACGTGATGGCGACGTTTTTTATGACCCGACAGGAAAAGTTCGCGAAAGTCCTTGTCATCCTGTTGTTGAGCAAGTTGCAAACGAAATGTTGAATCGCGCTGAAGAAGAAGCCTCGTCAGTTTTATCGACTGCAGTAGCAAAATTAGGACTTTACACAGACCCAGTTGTAGCAAGGAATACAGCCGCGAGTGATTTTAGAATTCAAGATATCATGGACAACGATTCGCCTGTATCTCTTTATCTTGTTTTAAATCCGACAAATATTCAGCGGTTGAAGCCGTTAGTTCGACTTTTTATTTCGCAGTTAATTTTTATTTTAATGCCGGAAATGGAATTTAAGGGCGGACAAATGAAAGCTCCTTATAAACACAGGCTTTTATTATTGTTAGACGAATTTCCTGCACTTGGGAAGTTAGGAATTTTTGAGCAGGCAATAGCTTATTTCGGAGGCTGGAATATCAAGGCTTATTTAATTTGTCAAGACAAAGCACAGCTTGACGCGGCTTACGGCAAGGACGAATCAATAACTTCAAACTGTCATGTAACGATAGCTTACGCCCCGAATAAAGTCGACACGGCAAAATATTTATCAGATAGACTTGGAGTTACGACCGTTATAAAAGAGCAGGAAAGTATTTCATTTCAGGGCGGAACAGGATTTTTTGCGAAAAAGAGCGTAACAAAATCTCAGCAGGAAGTTCAGAGAGCGGTTTTAACGCCGGACGAAATTATGAGGCTTCCCGGACCTGTAAAAGATGTAAATCAAAATATCGTAGAGCCTGGCGATATGCTGATTTTTTCGGCAGGGTTTCCGCCGATTTACGGGAAGCAGATTTTATATTTTCTCGATAAAGTTTTTTCGGAACGCTCTAAAATTGACGCGCCGGAAAAAAGCGATGTTATTAAAAATGAAAAAGTTGCTTAATTATATATATTTCCACCAAAGTTAAGAATGTGATATAATGCTTCAAGTTTAATTTTGCAGAGGAGGTTAAGAACGTGAAAGTTGAGAATAATTTGCTAAAAAATTTTGAATGGAAAAATTTTTGTAAAGTCTTGGAATTTTATAGGCTTTCTTTGAATTTGTCAAAAAATAAATTAGCATTGTCTTTAGGAGTTACACCCACTATCGTAGGATATTGGGAAGAGGGAAGAAAAGAACCCAAAATTTCAAACTTTGTTAAATTGACGCAAGTTTTGGGAGTTTCTGAATCTGAATTTTTACATCCTACAGATGAGGTAAAGGAAAAAATGAAAGAAATGAAATTAATATAAAAGAGCCTTAAAAAAAGCGAAACACTCTGCTCGATTTTGACCAGTCCAGTCAGAGTGCGCGTACGATCTGCAAAAAGGCAGATTGCATATATAAGTTGATTTTCTATTTAAGTATAACACAAAAAAACAGAAAATCACGGAAAAAAAATAATATGTAAAGAAGAGAAAAAAATCTTTTCAATACATAAAAAATTTTTCAAAGTTCTTAAAGGAGGTGATAGGGAAAATAAAAAAAATTGCGGTAAACAAGAGTTTTTTAGAAGTTTAATTAAAAGGAGGAAAAATTTAATGGCGAACGAAAATATTTTCGCGGCAGTGCAGGAAAAATATACTGTCAAAGAAATTGCCGAAAGTTTAGGCATAAGGCTTCATCGGGTCGGCTCGGATTATAGGGCGAACTCCATTTTTGGAGACGGCAGCGAAGGCAGAAACGCATTCGCGATTTATCCTATTGAGAACCGCTGGTACGACTTCAGGGATCACAGA
>JAFVEW010000308.1 GCA_017475805.1 Synergistaceae bacterium
ACGACAATCCGCGAACTACACCTTTTCTAAGTTCTTCATAGCCTTCTTCGATAGGAACGTTGTTAGCCGTGCCTTCAGCCATTTCCAAACTTCTAATTATAGGAACACCCGCGCCCGTCAATGCTGATAAAGTTCGGCTTGAACGCGCCATAGCTGCTTTTAACAATAAATCTTTCATGACTGGGATTTTTAATTTCAATCTGTCCATAAAGCCTTTAGTGCCTTTATTTTTAGATAAAAATATCCACGCGAATACAAATAACGCAACGCCGCCGACATTTATAGGCCAATGTTCGCCGAACCAGTTTCCCATAGCGAACATGGTCAAAGTAATTTGAGGCAGCTCAATGCTCAACTGCGCGAAAGTTTCTTCAAATTTAGGAACTAAGAATATAAAGAAAAATATTAAAACTCCGACCGCAAAAAATGCAATAAACGCCGGATAAAACATCGCGCTGCGGATTTTGCTGTGCAGAGCCTCTTGTTTTTCAAGTAAAGTTGCTCCCTGATCAAGTGCCGGGCCTAACAAGCCGCCTTCTTCGCCCGCTGAAATCAAAGCAATTAATAGCGGACTGAAACATTTTTGCGCCGCCATTGCCTGACTTAAAGGGACACCTCTATCAATTCTGCTTTTTATGTCAAGCAAAGCGTGTCTAAGAGTGTAATTTTTTTCGCCGCTTGCTATCATGTCGAGCGACGCCGTGAGGCTCAAGCCTGCGCTTTCCATTGTTGCCAACTGTCTAAAAAAGACCATCAAAGTTTTCAAGGGAACGTGGCCTGTGTTAAAGATCGCTCCCAAGTCCATACTAAGGAGAGACTTCAAGCCTGTCTCTCTCTTTGGCTGTGGAGGTGCGATGGCTGCTGCTAATGCCTCATCAGATGAAGAAGCAGGTGTCTCTGTCTTTGGTTTACGCTTGCCGAACAGACCACCACCGCTTGAAGGCTTAGCTTTTGCTTTTTGATCCGAAGTCAAGCTGATAACCAACATACCCGTGGCCTTAAGCTGCATAATTGCCTGCTGTTGATCAGCTGCTTCGATGACGTTCTCGACGATCTCGCCAGACGAAGACCTCGCACGATACTTAAAGACCATGAGTAACTATCCTTGCCTTCCTTGTGATTTTGTTTAGTGAAATACAGGGGTGATTATATAACTCTAAATTAAGAATCGCAACTTAACAAAAATTTTTGCTTCTTATGCTAAAATAATTTCAAATTGAAACTTCTCGTTTTTGGGCGAAAAGTTATTTTTTATTACTACATTTATTACTACAAAAATCTTGATTTTTTCCTGCAATCATCGAAGCGTGTGAAAAATCGTTGTGGAAAAATTTGAAATCTAAAAATTTTAGATTCATTCCAAATTTTCAAGATTCAGATTAAGTATTTCTGTCATTGACAATTAAGCTCGTTTATGCGACCATTCGTTCAGTAAAATTTTCAGATTTTTAAGGAACGGAGTTTATTGAATAAGTGATTAATCGGGTCAGCCATGTTAATTATTTCGGGTTTAGTTTCGGCTTCTGGTTTTATTACCAGAGGTTCCATTTGCTTTGGCTGACATAACGGCGAGGATCATCCCCAAACCCCAAGAAATTTTTCAAGACACCTTCTGAAAATCAGTCAAAGATTTCGGAGGGTGTCTTTTTGTATACGGAAGGATTTGAAAGAATGCCGACGACAATAAGGGTAAATTCAAAAGGCAGCGAATACAGCATAAAGATTCGACGCGGTCTCATAGAAAGGCTCGGAATAGAAATTTTGAACCTAAATGAGGAAAACGACAACGAAATTTTATTAATCACTGACGAAAAAGTTTCGGGCTTATATCTTCATAATGTCATCATGAATGTCCAGCAATGCCCGAAGCCTGAAGGCACGCGAATGAGAATCTGCGAGCTTCTAATTGAATCCGGTGAAGGAGCTAAAAATTTTAGCACTGTCGCTAAATTATTAGAGAATATGGCCGCGTTAGGCCTCACTAAAAAATGCTGCATTGTCGCGCTTGGCGGCGGTGTGGTTTGCGATGCAGCTGCTTGGGCCGCTGGATGCTATATGGGCGGTGTTAAACTCGTTCTTGTTCCGACGACTCTCGCAGCTATGATTGACTCATCAGTCGGAGGCAGTGCCTTTTTGAATCTCAATGCTGGCAAAAATTTAGCGGGAATGTCCTGCAATCCTTCATTAGTTTTATGCGATATTGACTCTCTGAAAACTTTACCGCCCGAAGAATATAAATCTGGAATCAGTGAGGCTTTCAAGACGGCTTTAATGTTCAGCGAAGAGTTATTTAGAATTTTTGAGCGCGGCAAGGACGAAGTTAATTTTTACATAGAAAAAATCATCGAGGCTTGTATTAAATTTCGAGCAGAACTTAATGGCGAGCGTGCTAAATGTATCGGCTACGAGATCGCGAACGCTATTGAGAGCCTCAGCGATTATAAAGTTTCACACGGTGCGGCTTTGGCTGAGGCAATACAGATTCTCGTTGGGATTTCGATGAAGAATTCTTGGTGCAGCGAGGAGACTTATCGAAGAATAATCAACGCTATGAAAAAAAATAATTTATTCATTAACTACAATAGCCTCAACCCCGAATTAATAGCTCAAACTATGAGCAACGGCCGCGACATTGAACTCAACGTTCTGACTGAGATAGGCAGGTGTGAGACAAAAAAATTTAACGCCGAGGATTTAACGCGCTTAATAAACTATTAGGGAATAAGAATTAAAAATGTTATAATTGCACTAACAACTTAAAAACTTCAGGAGGTGTCGTTTACATGGACATTCGTTTTGTACAGCGCGGCGTGGAAGTTGATGAAAAACTCAGAGATTACATGGAGAAGAAAATTTCCCGTCTTGAAAAATTTTTCAAGAAAATTCTCAACTGTCAAATCGTGGTAACTCATCATAAAGGAAGTTTTAATGTCGAGACGACCGCGAACGCAAACGGAGTTATTTTACGTGCGGAAGAAGACGCTACGGAGCCGAGAAAGGCTTTTGACCAGTCGTTAAAGAATCTTGAGCGAAGAATCAAAAAATATAATTCTTATCTCAAAGATCGTGCGCAGCTCGGAGCAGGCGAGGATTTCTCGTTCAGCCTTGAAGAAGCCGCCGAAGCCGAAACAACAGCCCCAGCAATCGACAAGGTTAAGAAAGTCGAAATCCACCCAATGGAAACAGCCGAAGCTATTATGCAAATGGAATTGATAGGGCATTCGTTCTTCATGTTCCAGAACGCTGACACTGGCGACATCAATGTAATTTACAAACGCGGCGAGGACAGCTACGGCCTCCTTGAGCCTGTGAGATAGCAAAAGAATAAAAGAGATTTTCTCTCGGATTCGTCCGGGAGAATTTTTTTTACTCTTGCTCAAAAAAATCTTTTCTGTGTCGATACCAAAGGAACATAGCGAGGCCGCCGCACAAAAATCCCGCGCCGAGTCCATTAATTACGTAGCTGCTATTAATTTCGCCGCCTATTAAGGAGCTCCCATAACCGGCCAAAGCATACCCGAAGCCGATCACGCTTAGTAGTGAAAGTGTCGTTATAAATAACCTCATAAAAAATTTCTCTCCCGTTTTTAGAAAATTTTTATAAAATAATTAGGATTTTATTCCGAAAATTATTTAATAGAATATAAAAACAAAAACTTGAAAGGAGATTTTAGCATGATTAAAAAATTTTCGTTGACATTAGCAGCGATTTTTCTTCTTGCGTTTTCAGCTACGGCGAGCACAGCGCAAGAAGCAATATATGAAAGTAACGGTTATGTTCCTCCTCCTATTGATTTATCTTACTTGGCAAAAAATCCTCCACGTGTTAATGAGGCTGACGGCTATCCGCTTCTAAAAGCCTCACCGGCTGCAAAATATGATTTAAGAGATGATGGTCTTGTTACGAGCGTTAAAAATCAAACTCCCTATGGAACTTGCTGGGCTTTCGCGGCCATAGGCGCAATGGAATCAAATTACTTAAAGCGAGGCGGCGCAGAGTTAGACCTTTCAGAGATGCACTTAGCTTATTTCACGTTCAAAAACGCGGATAAATCTAAGGCATTTAGAAATCTTTCAAGTGCGACCTTACAGAAAGTTCTTGATAACGGCGGAAATGCTTTTTATCCCGCAGCTGTTTACGGTAGGCTTGACGGACCTGTTTCAGAGACAGATGTTCCATACGGAAAAGACCAAACACCTTCAAGCTCAACGCCGGAGTCTTATGGACGAGCTTTGAGGCTTCGTGATGTTTATTATTTAGCTTACTCTGCAAACAACGTCAACAGCACCGAAGAAAATCGCAACATCATAAAAGAAAGAATTATGGAAAACGGAGCGGTTGTAGCCAACTATGCAAACAGTTCCTCTGGATATAAACAACTAAGCAACGGCGATATTTCTTTCTATACGAAAAGCACAACCATTAGCCACGCTGTTTTGATCATCGGCTGGGACGATAATTATTCAAAAGATAACTTTAAGACTAAGCCTTCATCAGACGGAGCATGGCTCATTAAAAACTCTTGGGGCAACATTAATCCTGTTACAAACCGCTATGACGATGACTATGACGGCTGCTTCTGGATGTCCTACGAACAATATTTAGTAGACGGCTCTGCCTTTGTCGTTGAAGATGCAAATAGCGATATGAAAGCCTATTATTATGACGCATTAGGCTGGACAGGAACCTCAAGCGGTGTTGCATCTGCGAACGTATTTCAATCTGAACGCGACGGCGAAGTCTTAACCGAAGTTGCTTTTTATACGCCGAATAATAATTTGAGTTACGAAATTGATGTTTATACGGGTCTTTCCTCAATGCCATCGTCGAGTCCTATCTATGGCGACGTCGTTTCAAATAAAACGGGCGATATAGCTTTTGCCGGCTATCACACTGTAGAACTTGATACCCCAGTCCAATTGACGAAGGGCGAATATTTCTCTGTCGTAGTTAAATTAACAGGAGCATCAACAATTCCTATTGAGTATAAGTCGAGCAGTAACCCGAATATAAAAATAGAAAAGGGAAGTTTTATTTCTTCTAACGGTTCATCTTGGCACGCCACGACGGACTGCAATGCTTGTATCAGGGCTTTCACGCTGCAAAACACAGCCAAAGGGATCGCGCCGAAAATCACAAGCAGCGTTCTTCCCGAAGGTCTCTTGAATACTGCTTATAGCTATAGAGTTTCTGCATCAGGATCGCGCCCATTGGCATGGAGTCTTTCAGGCAATGTTCCCGACGGGCTTTCAATTGATTCAAACACCGGTCTTATTTCAGGAACGCCGACGAAAACGGGTAATTATTCTTTCAACGTAGAGGTTGCGAATGACGTTCCTGATTCAGACTCAAAAAACTATACGATAAACATTATCGAAAAGCCTATAATCACAACTGCTGAAATATCCGGCTACGTCAGCTGCACAATCAGTGAATCAATAAAACTTTCTGCCGGCAGTGCTAAGAATTGGAACATCGTTGACGGAAAATTACCTAAAGGTCTTAAGTTCGACACGAGCACAGCAGCAATCACTGGCAAACCTACAACTAAAGGAACAAGCACCGTAACCTTTGAAGCGTCTTCTACCTCGTGGAAAGTCAGCAAAGACATCAGCTTTACAATCGAAGCAAAGCCAACAAAGCCGACAATTTCGACTTCAAAATTATCTGACGGCGCAATTGACAAAGCGTATTCTGCAACGATAAAGACAACAGGGACTGCTCCGATAACTCTCGCGGCTGACGGCTTGCCGAACGGCTTAAACATGAATTCATCAGGCTTAATCTCAGGGACTCCAACGGAAGCCGGGAATTTTACGATTAAAATAACGGCTTCAAATATTTACACAGAGCTTAATAACGTTACTGTAACAAAAAACGTGAAGCTAAAAATTCAAGGTAAAGTTCCCGTTTTTGAAACAGTTTCAGAGTTGCCATCAGCTATTGTCAATGAAATTTACGGCAGCGGCTATACTTTCGTGCTCTCAAGTGGAACTGAGCCTATAACATGGTCAGTTTCAGGTGCGCCTAAAGGACTTACGATTGATTCTTTAGGAAATCTTTCAGGGACTCCTACGAAGGCCGGAAAGTTTAACTTGACAATCAAGGCCAAGAATTTCGCTGGCCAAGCGTCATTAAAAGTTCCCATGACTGTTCACGAAGTTCCGACAATAAACACAACAAAACTTTCTAATGCTACAACAGGCAAAAAATACACAGCCAAGCTCACAGCTAAAGGGACTACGCCAATAACTTGGAATATCGAAAATTTACCAGATACTTTGACAGCAACGCCTCTTAAGGATGGAGCGCAGCTAACGATTTCGGGAACTCCGACATCGGCCGATACTTACGAACTTTCAGTAACAGCTACAAATGCTGCCGGAACAAGTGAAGCTAAAGAATTAACTCTCACTGTAAAGGGCGTTGCACCGAAATTAACGGCCTCGCTTGCAAAGGGCTCGGTAGGCAGTTCTTATACGGGTTCGAAAATTTCAGCTACAGGAACTTTGCCGATTAAATTTTCATATGAGATTAAGGACACTGATAAAACAAAATTCGGGATCGATGATCTATCTGACATCGGACTTGCTTTTGAATCAGACGACAATGCAGGCACGGCGACGATTACAGGCACGCCTACGCAGTCTATAAAGAATCTTCCAATTTATGTAACTGCTAATAACGTCGTTACAGAGAGCACTAACAAGCCTGTAACTAAAAAATTGACTTTCACTGCTCAGGGAACAAAGCCTTCATTCGCGTCATCATCAACGGAGACGTTAACGAAAGCTGCCAGCAGTGAGACGAAAATTAATGTTACTGTTACAGGGTCGCCAAAGATTACTATCACTATGAACAAAGTCAACGGATTTACGCTGACTCAAAACGATGATTACAGCGCGACAATTTCAGGCACTGCTCAAGCAAAAGCCGGTAAGACGAATATTAAAGTTACTGCCTCGAATGCTGACGGTAAAGTTACAAAGACTATAGTCCTTCAGACTACAAAGGTTGCAGACTCGCCAAGCGCAGGCAATGCTCCTAACGTCAACGAAAATATTATTGACGAGAGCAAAGAAAAAGAGAAAGAAATAGAACCTGAAGAGATAAAGCCGGAAGAAAATGTTGTGAAAGATTCAGGGAGCGTGAAATTCGGAACTGAACGCAGCATTAAATCACTCGGCAGCAAAGAGCTTGACGTATTAGAAGGCTACACAGTCGCAGCAGTTTTGCCGGAGCTCACCGTAACTGAGAGCAGTATGTATGACTTTGAAGTCGACCTTGAGCCTGAAATCGAAGAGGGCAAAGAATTATCTTGGTTCGCGTTTGCTAAGAATCGTGAGAAAAACAGCGATGACGAAATCGCAGAATTTTATGACACCGACGGCAACGAAATCACGAAGACTACAGCCGAACATAAAATTTTAATTTCAGTTTGGCTTAACGCTGGAGATGTTTACGAGCCAGTCATAGCTGTTAAAGATTTTGAGTAGAATAAAAAATCCCTCGACCACAAGTCGGGGGATAATTTTTTTTTACTGTTAATTTTTTAACTATTTATTTGCTCCGTCGAAAGCTGCATTTAAGGCGCAAACCGGGCAGGCTTCTTTTACGTTATGCAAAGTTCCGCACTTCGGGCAGGTCATCATATCGCCATCGCTTGCGAAAAGTTTAATTTCGTGGCAGTCCGGACACTCGTAAATATCTACATGAACTCTGTCGGCCTTAAGGAACGCACTCCCCATAGGATAACCTGATTCTCTGAGTTTTAACTCTTTATTGCACGCAGGACACATTTTTCCAGCCATCATAAAATCCCCCTTAAGATTTTAATTTCACGAAATTATATCACGTGTTCTTATGTTTAGGATTTTTAGGAAACCAGCCCTTTGCAACCCGTTCAGACTGCTTTTTGAGTTCGTGAACGCTCCACAGGAAACAGAACCCTAAAACTCCGACTACGCCTGACACAATTTCGCTCTTAATGAATATCGAGGAAGCACAGCAAATGAGTCCTAAAATCATAAACAGCGGCCAAATCTTAGATGTGAAGTAATATTCGCATTTTATAACGATTACGTGAAAAATTCCTATTATCAAGAAACACGCCGCGCCGATAATTATTCCTGAGAGATTAATATTAATAATCATAGTGCAAGAGATTATAGCAGACCCGCCTGAAAAGGCAGGCCCGCTTCCCAAAAATAAATATTCACTCAATATTCACCAATGTGATAAAATTCTATCCATACCACAGCCAATTATCAATTCAATATTCACCCTTATTATTTCAAAAAATGAATTTATCAGGGGGCATATGTAGACTTGAACATAGCTCAGTTAAAATATTTTTTGGCTATAACTCAGCATGATACTTTTCTTGACGCCGCCGACGAAATGAATATTTCGCAATCGTCGCTTTCAAAACAGCTTAGCAACCTCGAAAACGAATTAGGCGTAGAGTTAATAGATCGTTCTAGGCGAAGCGCGAGTCTAACTAAGGCCGGCAAAGTTTTTTTGAATGATGCTGAAAAAATTTTGAATCAATATCAAATTATGCTTGCTCACATGCAAGACTTCAAAAATAACCGCGAAGTCTTCAGGGTAGGTTCGCTGGCGTTCTTAGGTCAGTATGGGTTAAATTTTAAGCTGGCTAATTTTAACGCTGCTCATCGTGAATATAATGTCGTCGTCGAAGACGTTGAAGAGGATATTTTAATCGATGGCTTCAAGAATGGAACATATGACATGATAATCGGCAGAACGCTGCCGCCTGAAATTCCGTGCGGTTGTGCTGAAAAAATCGTTGATGACGAGCTTGTCGCAGTGATGAGAAAATCTCACCCTTTAGCCGCAAAAAAATTTGTTGAGCTTTCTGAAGTTATTTCGATGCCGTTATTTTTGACAAAAACTTACACCTCTATCTATAAAATCTGCACACAGCTATTTGATGAAAATAATTTAGTTCCTACAAAAGTTTTCACGTCTAGAAGCGAGACTATAATCAGCATGATCTCAACTCAAAACGCTGTCGGACTTTTACCGCGCAGAGGGCTCGATATTTTTCAACATTCTGATATTACGGTTGTGCCCGTCGTTCCTTCCGCAAAAATTCCTGTAATGATTTATGCCCGCAATAAAAATTCTTTAATCGTTAAAAATTTAATCGCGGCTCTGAAAGGCTGAGAAAAATTTTAGTTTTAGCTTGACAATTCAGTCTTTACTGAAAATAATTTTATAAATCCAAAATTTTTTCAGGAGGTATTTTCATGTCTAAAATCGAAAAAAGTTTGTTCGGAACAATGCCTGAAGGTCAACGCGTCTATAATTACACGTTCATTGATGATAAAAGTCAAAGCGTCGTTATGAGCGAATATGCCTGCGCTATACTTGCTATTAACGTAACGGGCAAGAACGGGAATTTTTATGACGTAGCACTCGGCTATGACACTCTCGAAGAATATCTCAGCGACACTAGAAACTTCGGCGCAACAGTTGGACGTTACGCAAACAGAATTGCAAACGGAAAATTTACGCTTCACGGTGTAACCTACAACCTTCCACGAAACAACGGGAAAAATACGCTTCATGGCGGCTTCAAAGGCTTCGGAAAAAAGTTATTTTCGTCTGAATTAAAAGATAACTGTGTTATTTTTACTCTCGAAAGTCCTGACCTTGACGAAGGTTTCCCTGGAAATTTCAAACTTGATGTTAAAGTTTCATTCGTTGACGGCTCTTTAAGAATGAATTATGAATATATCTGCGACAAAGATACTCCTGCAAGCATCACGAATCATAACTATTTTAATCTCAACGGACACGGATGCGGAAACATTCTGAACCACAGCTTGAAAATTAACTCTGAGCAATACTGCCGCGCCGATGACGGTCTACTTGCTCTCGCGCCGTTGGTGAAGGTCGAAGGGACGTCGTTTGACTTCAGAGCTGAGAAAAAAATTATTTATAAACTTCTTGAAAACTCGCCCGAAATTATCAACGCTAACGGCGGCTTTGACCACTGCTACGAAATCAAAGACCCTAGAAAAACTGCAGCCGTCGCCGTCGGTGATGTTAGCGGAGTGAAGCTCGAAGTTTCGTCGGACATGCCAGCACTGCAGTTTTACTCAGGCAATTCGATCGGCCATTGTCGAGGCAAAGGTGGCGCGAAATACAATAATTACGACGGCTTTGCCCTTGAGTGCCAGCAGTTCCCAAACGCCGTCAACGAGCCTCAATTCCCGAACGCCGTTATTAAAGCTGGAGAATTAAACAAAGCATTTATCGAGTATAAATTCGGAGTAAAAGCGTAGGATTTACAATTCTATGAATTTCAGATAAAATTTTTCGCGCTTTATCATGCTAAAGTGATTTTAATTTCAAATTTTACAAAGGAGAATTTTTGAATCATGAAAAAAATTTTTGCATTAGCTCTCGTTCTTGCTATGGCTTTTTGTTCCTGCGCTTTTGCTGAAAGCGACCTTGACTACGTCAAAGCTAAAGGCGTTTTAGTCGTCGGTATCACGGATTTTCAGCCGATGGATTATAAAAACGAAAAAGGCGAATGGATCGGCTTTGATGCTGACCTTGCAAACGCCTTCGCAGCGTCGCTCGGAGTAAAAGCAGAGTTTCAGGAAATCGAATGGAACAACAAAATTTTAGAACTCAACGGCAAAAATATTGATTGCGTATGGAACGGAATGACTTTAACCGCCGAAGTCCTTTCTTCAATGGAATGTTCAAAGCCGTATTGCAATAATGCTCAGATAGTCGTTGTTCCTGCAGACAAAGCTGAAAATTATAAAACCGTCGAGAGCGTCAAAGATTTAACTTTCGCTGTCGAACACGGAAGCGCGGGCGACGAGGTTGCTAAGGCTAACGGCTTCAAAGTCGTTGAAGTTCAAGACCAGGCTTCGGCATTAATGGAAGTTGCTTCAGGAAGTTCAAACGCCGCAATTATCGATTCATTAATGGCCGCAGCAATGGTCGGACCGGGAACAGGCTATGAAAATTTAGCTTACACTGTCGGACTTAACAGCGAAGAATACGGCGTAGGCTTCAGAAAAGGCTCAGACTTAGCGGCGGCTCTCAATGAGTTTTTCGCAAAGGGCTACGAAGACGGAAGCATTCAAAAGGTTGCCGAGACTTACAAAATTCAGGCAGCGTTAATAAAAGACAAGTAGGAATTAGGAGTTAGGAAGTAGGAAGTATTTTTTGCTTCCGCTTCCTCACTGTCTTTTCAAAAATGGAATTAATTTTTCAACAGATGCCGGTCGTAATCGGCGCATTAAATCAGGGCTTCCTTCAAACTCTCAAACTTTTTTCGATAACATTATTAGGTGCGTTTCCTTTAGGATTAATCATCGCTTTCGGTTCGCTCTCAAAAATTAAAGCAATAAGCCTCGCTACCCAATTTATAATTTGGATTATTCGCGGAACGCCGTTAATGATTCAATTATTAATCGTCTATTATTTTCCCGGACTTGTCTTAAAAACTCCTATATGGGGCGGCGGAGAGTCAGGAAGATTTTTGGCGGCGGCGATAGCATTCATAATTAATTATTCGTGTTATTTTTCAGAAATTTATCGCGGCGGTATTCAGAGCGTCCCTGTAGGACAACAGGAAGCAGGTCTTGTCTTAGGCATGACGAAAAAACAAATATTTTTTCATGTTACTCTGCTTCAGATGATAAAAAGAATCGTTCCGCCGATTTCTAATGAGATAATAACTCTCGTCAAAGATACGGCATTAGCTCGAATAATCGCGCTTCAAGAAATTATTTGGGCTGGTCAGGCGTTCATGAAAGGCTCTCACGGAATTTCAGGAGCAATATGGCCGTTATTTTTCACAGCGGTTTATTATTTGATTTTCAACGGGATTGTTACAGTCGCACTCTCATGGTTCGAGAAAAAATTGGAGTATTTCAGATGAGTATCTTAGAAGTTAAAAACATTCGCAAAACTTTTGGGGACATTGAAGTCTTAAAAGGCATAGATTTTTCGCTCGAAAAAGGCGGCGTTCTTTCGATTATAGGCTCGTCGGGCAGCGGCAAAACAACGTTATTAAGATGCTTGAATTTTTTAGAGACTCCTGACGACGGCGTTATAAAAGTCAACGACGAAATTTTATTTGACAGTGCAGACCCGGCAACACGTTCAGAAAGTCAAATTAGAAAAAAACGCCTGCATTTTGGACTCGTGTTCCAGTCATTCAATCTTTTTCCGCAATACACCGCGCTTGAAAATGTAATGTTAGCTCCAACGCTCGCGGCAAAAGAGAAAAAAACTTATGACTACGAACGCGAAAATATAAAATCTCAGGCAATAGAACTTATTAAGCAGGTCGGCCTTGCTGATAGAATGAATAATTATCCGCATCAGCTTTCAGGCGGTCAGCAGCAGAGAGTTGCAATAGCAAGAGCATTAATTTTGAAGCCTGATATTCTTTGTTTCGATGAGCCAACGAGCGCATTAGACCCTGAATTAACGGGCGAAGTTTTGAAAGTTATCCGTTCGCTTTCAGATAAAAATAATACTATGATAATCGTAACTCACGAAATGGAATTTGCGAGAGACGTCGCTAATCACGTTATTTTTATGGACGGTGGAAAAATCTGTGAGCAAGGCAATCCTCACGAACTTTTTGAAAACCCAAAAGAGGAACGCACTAAACAGTTTTTGAGCCGTTATAAGAGCTGAAATCAAAGAACCTAAGACCCCTCCGGCTCTTCGAGCCATGGCAGATTGTCAAGTAAGTGCAACACCCTGAGGAAAGAAAACTTGAGCAGGTGTTTTCCAACCAAGACATTTTCTAGGTCTGTTATTAACTAAATCCACAACGGTTTGTAATTCTTCGTCCGTACACGATAGAAAATCGCAGCCTTTCGGGAAAAAGAAATGAAGCAAACCGTTCATATTTTCGTTGCTGCCACGCTGCCATGGCGCATGTGGTTTTGCAAAATATACCGATGCTTTCAATTCTTTTTCAAGTTCCCGAAAAAGAGAAAATTCAGAACCGTTATCAAGCGAGAGGCTTGACACTTTCTTGCCTTTTAATGCT